>DATFWH010000021.1:0-6928 GCA_035259465.1 Binatia bacterium | reverse complement strand
AAATAGTCGGTGATCGCGAGCACGTCTTCACGCTTCATGTTTTTATAGCCGGCTTCGATCACCTCGGCCATGAGCCCCTGGACGTTGTCCAAGTCCGGCTTCGTGCCGGTCTGGATCAGGTCGGCGATGGAGTCGCGGCTCCAGTCCCCGATGCCGGTTTCTTTGTCGGGCGTGATGTTGGGAACTTCCACGTTGAGCGGCGGGGCCTTCTTCGTCCCGGCGAGGTAAAGCGAAGGCTGCGGAATGCCCATCGAGTTTCGCGGTGTGTGGCAATCTCCGCAGATCGATATGTGGTCGGCGATATAGCGGCCGCGCTCGACGCCGCCGGCCGGCGGCTTCGGCACCGAGGTGTAAGTTTTGGCGACGAAGCGCGACCAAAAGAACGTCGCGATGGGGCGATAGAACGGCACCCATGTGTAGAGCGGCACTGTTTCCTTACGCACGGGTTTTAAGGTGCGCAAATAGGCGATCAGCGCCTTCATATCGTCCTCGGCCATGCCGGAATAAGCTTCGTAGGGCATGACCGGCAGAAGCCGCTCTCCGTTCGGCCGCACGCCTTTTACCATCGCGTCGCGGATCTGCTGATCGGTCCAGTTTCCCAGCCCGGTTTCCTTGTCCGATGTGATGTTGGTCGAATAGATTTTCGCGAACGGCAGCGGGATGACGCGCCCGCCGGCGTTCGGCGTTCCTTTCGGCTCGGTGTGGCAGGCGCAGCCGCCGGCCAGCGAAAAGATATACTGTCCGCGCGCGACGAGATCGTCTTTGGCTGTCTGCGCGTGCGCAGCCGACGCACACGCAAGCAGCAGGAAAAAGACGGCAGCGTTCACGAAGGATGTCGTCATAGTTGTCATCGGCCGGCGCGAATCCGGTTGTCCAGAAATTCCAGCACCGCGCGGCACGCGTCGTTCACCGGCGCTTTTTTTCCCGCCCGCGCGAGGAGATCGACGACGACGCCGTTGAGGGCTTCGTATTCCAGCGGTTTTCCCGCTTCCAAGTCTTGCAGCATCGACGGCTTGAAGCCGCCGAGGCCGCGCGAGAAGTTGAAAGTATCTTCGATGATCGAAGGCGGAAGCTCGATACCGGCAATGCGCGCTGCTTCACGCACTTCTTCCATGCATTTCGCGGCGAGCGGACGCAAACTTCCGGAGTCCAGAATCTCACCCACCGTCGCGCGCGCGAGACACGAGAGCGCGCAGAACGGCGCGTTCCAGACAAGCTTCGACCACATGATCTTGCGGATCTCCAGACTGACCGAGCACGGAATCTGGGCGGCGGACAATACCGCTTCGGCGGCTCCCGCCGCCGCGCCGTCGGCGCCGTAGAGCGGGCCCAGCACAATGCGTCCGCCGGCGCTGTGCACGATCGTTCCCGGCGCGCCGAGCTGCGCTCCCAAATACACAACACCGCCGAGCACGCGCTCGCGGCCCCAGCGATTCGCGAGCTTATCGGGGTTGTCCACGCCGTTTTGCAGCGAGAGGATGATCGTGCGTTGGCTGATCATCGGAGCCAGCTGTTCCGCTGCGACTTCGGTGTCGTAGGACTTGACACAGAAAAGAATCAGATCGACGAGCCCGACCTCGCGCGCATCGTCGGTGAAAAGGCCGCGCGCGCGAAAGTCGCCGCCGACGCTTTTCACGAGGAGTCCGTCGCGGCGCAGCGCTTCGAGATGCGCGCCGCGAGCGATGAACGCGACGTTTTCGCCCCCGGCAGCGAGCCGAGCGCCGAAGTAGCCGCCCACCGCGCCGCTGCCCATTACGGCGATGCGTGTTCGTGCGCTCGTCATCCGTGGAACTCTAGTATCCGTCCATTGCCTTGTCAATTAGACCGTTCCGCCGTGATGTTTATTCTTGATTTCGGCCGCCGCCGCTCGCTTCAACCCTTTCGGATATGCTATGAAGGTCAGAGTCCATGGAAAGAATCGTTCCCGTTTCCGATCACCTCAAGCTGCGGCGTTACGCCGTCGGCCAGGAGATCGATTTCCGCGGCCGACGCTACAAGATCCTCAAGCACACAACGCTCGCCTCGGGCGAGGCGGCGGTCGTGCTCGCCGGCGATAAGGACCAGTTCATCGTCGGCGCAGGACAGTTTCTCGCCCATGTCGGCGCCCAACAATAAATCCGTCCATGAGGAGAGTTCATGGCTAAAATCAAACTCACGCTCGCGTGCTGGGATTACGATCGCACGCGCGCGCTGCAAGACGGCGGCGTCGAAATCGAAGGCGTCGACCTGACTTACCTTCCGCTCCGCGTCGAAGAGACGTTTTGGCGCATGCTGCGGTACGGCGAATTCGATGCCGCCGAGCTGTCGATGGGCTCCTATCTCATGGCGCGCGAGAAGGGGGCGCCCAGGCTGATCGCGATTCCGGTCTTTCCTTCGCGCGCGTTTCGCCACTCGTGCATCTACATCAATACGAAATCCGGCATTAAAGAGCCGAAGGACATGGCGGGCAAGCGCGTCGGCGTTCCCGAGTATCAGATTACGATGGCGATATGGGCGCGCGGCATTCTCGAGCACGAGTACGGCGTCAAGCCGGAGCAGATGAAGTGGCTCACAGGCGGCGAGGAGCATCCCGGCCGCGAGGACAAGATCCGCCACGATCTGCCGAAGACCCTCGACATCCGCCCGATCGGCCCCGAGCAGACGCTGTCGTCGATGCTCGAGCGCGGCGATATCGACGCGATGATCTCGGCGCACATGCCGTCGCCTTTCGTGCGCCGCTCGCCCAACGTCACGCGCCTGATCCCGGACTTTCCCAGAGTGGAGAAGGACTACTACCGCCGGACGAAAATTTTTCCGATCATGCACACGGTCGCCCTGCGCGAGGATTTTTACGAGAAGCACCCGTGGGTGGCGCAGAGCCTTTATAAGGCCTTCGCCGAGTCGAAGAAAATTTGTCAGGAGTCGATGTACGAGTTCTCCGCGCTCAAGTACATGCTCGCGTGGTCGATCGCGGAGATGGAGGAAGAGCGCGAGCTATTCGGCACCGGCGAGCGCTGGCCTTACGGCCTGGAAGCCAACCGCCACGTGCTGGAGACGCTGGTGCAATACGCGCACGAGCAGGGCCTTATCAAGAACCGGCCGGACTTGAAGAGCCTGTTCGCGCCGAACACGCTCGAAGAATTCAAGATTTGATCTAAGATTAATCGTGCGTCACGAGTCTTCGCTGCGTCCGCTTGCGTCGCGCGCCTTGTTCCACGAATTCTACGGCGCTCAGCTCGACACATTTTTCGCACACCTGGGCGATCGGCGGGGTTTCGAGCTGCTCGACGAAATCGAATTCCGGCCATTGCGTGCACTCTTCCACAAAGTGCCAATCTTGCAATCCGCTTCTGTCGGTGCGAAACCTCGGTTGCATCGTCCCCCTCCCGTCAAATTCGCTAGAGTCAGCCTCCGCGCGAGGATAAAATCATCAGGGGTTATCAACAATCGGGTAAATCCCCCAGTTTCTGCGGACAAATACCTGATTATCGGGCTAATATCCCGATTTCCCCGCCGATCGATTTGACACGCGACGGCTCCGGGCGTTACCCTTCGGGCATGGCTGACGAGAAAACCACCTCCCCGGCCGAAGAGGTAAAATGGTGGATCGACCGCGGGCCGGTCAAAGAACGCGAGAAGCAGACCGGCCTCGGCCGCGGAATCATCGAGAAGTGGACTTACGAGCTGTTGAAAGACTACCGCCAGGAACAGGCGGTAAAGAACGTCGTCGATATCAATCCGCGCACGCTGAAGGATCTCGCACAGGCGCCGCTCGGCTGGAACTATATCAACCTGGGCGTGGGAACTTACCCGCCGGAGCGGCTCGAGAAGATCAAAAAATCGATCGCGCTCCCGCCCGGGGCGCGTGCTCTATTGATGGATGCAGGCTACTCGGTGCGCCTGCTCGTCACCGGCGATCCGGTCGGTGCGCGGCTCGTGGACGTTAATTTTACCGAAGGACCGTCGCTCGATTTATTCGTCGACAACGAACTCATCGAAGAGAAATTATTTCCCAATCTGGAAGTCACGATCAGGAATCTGCAGAAAAGCCTGGTGAATTATCTCACCGCCCCTAAAAAAGACTAAGTTTTCAAAACTCGAATTTTAATGGCAGCCGCATGTCTTCGGCGTGCAGCCGCAGCCGCCGGCGGCTGGGGGCTCGGCGCCGCCCGCGAAAGAGCGGATGTCTCGCCCGGAGCTGAAGACTGAAAGCAGCCGCTTGACATCGCGGCGCGCGCAGGAAGGACAGGCGATCTCCTCGCCCGATGAGCGGACGAGCTCTTCGAACGTGCGGTCGCAGGCTTCACAGCGGTACTCGTAGATCGGCATCGTTCAACCTCGTACGGTTTCGTTCGAGTCCTCGGCGGGCGTTTCCGAGGAGATCGGCACCAGGCTCATCACCTCCAGGCCGTAGCCAGAGAGGCCGACGAGATTTTTTTTGTTGTTCGTCAGCAGACGCATCTTGCGCACGCCCAGGTCGCGCAGAATCTGCGCGCCGATGCCGTATTCACGGAAATCCGCCTGATAGATGAATGACGGGTTGATGTCGGTCTGGCTCTTGCCGCCGCGCATGGGATATTTCATGCGCGCCGGCCGCAGATCCTTGCCGTCTGTCTGGAGATAGAGGATCACCCCGCGGCCCTCCTCGGCGATGATCTCCATCGAGCGCTCGATGACGGCGCCGGTATTCAAAAGCTCGAAGCCGAACACGTCGCCGGGAATGTATTTCGAATGCACGCGCACGAGCGTCTCGTCGTGCGGCTTAATTTCGCCCTTGATGAGCGCGAGATGCTCGCTCGGATCGACGTGCGTATTATAGACGACCGCTTGGAAGTCGCCGAATTTCGTCGGCAGTCGCGCGGACGCGACCCGATACACGAGGCTGTCGTTCTGCAGCCGGTACTGAATCAGATCGGCTATCGTCACGACCAGGAGGCCGTGCTCGGCGGCGAATTTTTCCAGATCCGGCAGGCGCGCCATGCTGCCGTCGTCGTTCATGACCTCGCAAATCACTCCCGCGGGCCTGAGACCGGCGAGGCGCGCGAGATCGACGGACCCTTCGGTCTGCCCGGCGCGCACCAGCACGCCGCCATTGCGCGCCCGGAGCGGAAAGATGTGGCCCGGCGTGACAAGATCTTCCGGCACGGCGCTGTCGGCGACGGCCGCGATAATCGTATTCGAGCGGTCGGAGGCGGAAATGCCGGTCGTGACATTTTTCACGCCGTCAATCGAGACGGTAAAGGCCGTGCCGAAAGGCGAGGTGTTCTCGGACACCATCATGTGCAGGCCGAGATGGCGCACGCGCTCCTCGGTGAGCGTGAGACAGATCAGGCCGCGCCCGTAGCGCGCCATGAAATTGATCGCTTCGGGCGTCGCCTTCTCCGCCGCCATGCAGAGATCGCCTTCGTTCTCGCGGTTTTTGTCATCCATCAGGATGACCATGCCGCCCCGGCGAATCTCCCCTATCGCTTCTTCAATCGTAGCGATCGCCATTAGAAGCCTACTCTACCCATGAGGGTCCGGAAGATCAACCGCGGAGGTTTCCGTCTGCGGCTTCGGCTTTTGTTCGAGCAGATCCTCTATCAGCGCCTTGGCGTCCGCGCTATCCCACGGACGGATGCCGATCGCCTTGCCGACAAAGCGCCCGTGGCGATCGATCAGATAGGTAAGCGGCAGGCTGAACGCGCCGTAGCGGTCGCTCACCTCTCCCTTGGGATCGAGCAGCGCCTGAAATGTGAGGCCCAGCTCGTCGAAGAAGCGCCGCACGGATTCTTTGTCCTCCCTGAAATTCACCGCCACGACCGCGAGCCCCTGATCCTTGTATTCGCGGTGCAGCGCTTCCATCATTGGCATCTCTTCGCGACAGGGACCGCACCATGTCGCCCAAAAATTCAGAAACACGACCTTCCCCTCGAGCTGCTTGAGGCTGATGCGCCGGCCGGCAAGATCGACGAGCGTGAAATCCGGCGCGGAGGTATCTTTCTTTGGTTTTTCGATCGAGAGCTTGCGGAAGATATCGCGGGCGCCGGCACTCGGCGCCGGTGCCGGTGCATCGAGAAAACGCGGGCGGGTATAATAAACGTATAGCAGCGCAGCTAAAACGACGAACAGGATAAGGAGTCGAATACGGGATGTATTAATAACGCGGCCTTCGATCATGCGCTTGAGGGTTTACGCAAAAAAGAATCGCCCGCCGGAGAGAAAAAGTCAATTCTCCGGCGGGCGATGGATGGAAACCGGCGTCTAAAAGCTAGAAGGTATAAATGCCCTGGAACGCGAAGGTCGTCTGGAACTTATCGGCGCTGGCGGCGCCGTTTTTATATACGTCTTTATTCGCGAAATCCTGGCGGATTTCCGCCCGACCGAGCAGCTTCGCGGTGAACTTATAAGCGCCCGTGAGCGTGAGCTCGCCGAGAGCGATGTTTTTCTCGGGGTGCGTCGCGCCCAAGCCGAACGTCCGCGCACCATTCTGATCCCAGAAGAACTCGCCTCTGAGTGAAGTGTTGACACGGTCAGTCCAGTCATACGAGAAGATGCCCGCCAATGCGTTCCACCACGAATTTTTGGCTCGCGAAACACCGACGGCCGGGACCAGGGCCTTATTTTCGTAGCCGGGCGTCCATTCTAAAAAGACCGTAATCGGATCGAACTTGATCGTGGCGACGTTGCTCAAGACCCCGCGGATACCGCCGGTGTGGGCCTTGATGCCGATGCCCGGCGACGTCCACTCTTTTCCGATCGTGCCGTTCGAGGTAAACGAGAAATTATCGTTTATCGTCCAGTTGATGCCGCCGAGGAAGCTCGGCGTGCTGTTGTCATCCGCCGGGTTATCCCAGCCGGTGATTAGACCGCCGCTCGCGCTGAAAGTCTTCGAGAACGGGTATGTGAACAGCGTGCCAAGATGCGTGATAGGAATGGCGAAATTGAAGGCGAAGGAACGCGAGATATT
>DATFWH010000020.1:0-15823 GCA_035259465.1 Binatia bacterium | reverse complement strand
CACGTGCCCGCGTCCTTCGCCGCGCCGATAATGCGCGCGAGCTGGCGGTCGGCGACCTCGATCGCCGCCTTCGCCTTGTCGCCGAACGGGCCGCTCTCGTGCTCCTCGTGGTCGACCCGCGGCAGGTGCACCATGAGCAGGTTCGGCTTCACGGTCTCGATCGTATGCACGGCGATGTCGGTTAGCGCTTCGTCCTTCAGCGCCGGCGGGGTAAAGTTTTCGTTAAATGTCGGAAAGCGCGCGGCGACCGCCTCGAGCAGGCCGGGGGTCGCCAGCGCGCGGACCAATTTGACGTCCTCTTCGCTGCCCGCGCGCCAGTACTCGGGCACGACGACGGCGGCGCGCGCGCCGACCGTCGTCGGCCACCAGATGAGCGCGGCGGTTAAGCCGCGCGAGCGCGCCGCATCCCACAGCGTCGGCGCGCGGATATCCTCCGCGTACCAGCGCCAGCCCTGCTGATTCTTTCCCAGCGGATCGAAGGCGCCGTTGGCGACGATGCCGTGGACGCCGGGATTGACGCCCGTGGCGATCGAGGCATGCGCGGGATAGGTGACGCTAGGAAATACCGAGCGCGCGCCGTCGCTCCAGGCGCCGTTTTTCACGATCTCGCGGAGCGTCGGAACGCCCAGGCCGTGCGTGTCCGGCGCGACATACGTCTCCGGCATCAGGCCGTCGATCGAGACGATGATGACGCGGCGGATCGGCTGCGCGCGCTCCGCCGCGCCGGCATTGGCCGCGGCGCAGAAAAAGAGCGCGGCGAGGAATATCGCGCGCAGGCGAGGCATCGAACGCGGACGGGGTGTCGGCCTGGGAATCAATCGAGGTCGATGTCTTTGATGGGCTTTGTGATCGGCTCTTCCTGAGCCTTCTTGAGCAGTTCCTGAAATTTGCGGTCGAGGACCTTGCCTTTGTTCTTTTCCGCTTCGGCGATCTGCTGGTATTTCTCGTCGCGGCGCGCCGCTTCGTCTTTGACCAGCTGCGCCGCGTCCTTCAAATGGGCGACCGGCGGCGGCTTGGCGGGCAGCTTGTGCTCCAGCACCGCCGCGATCGCGGGATCGATCGTCAGCGTCGCATTGCAGCAAGGACAAACGACTTGAATCGTCGGCGCAGTGTTTTCGGCCATATCGCCTCCAGAATTTATCAGCCCCTGAGCTCGATCTGCTCGCCGTCGGGGCCGTAAAAGACAACGCGGCGCCAGCCGCGCTCGCGCGGCTCGCGCGCGGGCGTGTCGTGCGGCGCGCGCGCCATCTCGACGCCCTCTTTTTGCAATCGGGCGACAGCTTCGTCGAAGTTTTCCGCTTCGAGACAGAAATGAAAACCCTTCATCGGGCCGTCGGCCCGATGGGTGAGTTCCAGCACCGTGTCGCCGAGTTTCAGATACGCGATCTGCATGCCGCCGCCGGCGGCGTGCTGAAAATATTTTTTGAAGCCGAAGCGCGCTTCGTAAAACGCGACGGAACGGTCGAGGTCGCTCACATGAATCGCGACGTGGTCGATTCTCCGGAACATCGTTCCTCCAGAACGCCAGTTGAAGCATATGCCCTTGCTTCGCCGCTTTGCAAGCGCGTCTTGCCGCGCGACGCGCCCGGCCGTAAGATAATTCCGCCGATGCCGGTTTACCGCCTCACGAAAGATCTCGTTTTTCCTCCTCCCGAGAACGCCGAGCCGGACGGGCTGCTCGCCGTCGGCGGCGATCTATCGAGCGACCGGCTTTTGCTCGCGTATCAGTCAGGCATATTTCCCTGGTTCGGCGAAGGGCTGCCGATTCTCTGGTGGTCGCCCGATCCGAGGCTGGTGCTCGCGCCGCGCGATTTTCACGTCTCGCGGCGTCTAGCGCAGACGATCAAGCAGGGACGCTTCAAGATCACGTTCGACGTCGCGTTTTCCGCCGTCATTCTCGCTTGCGCGACGACGCCGCGCCGCGCACAGGACGGCACCTGGATCACGCCCGCGATGCGCCGCGCCTACATCCGCCTGCACCGGCTCGGCTACGCGCACTCCGTCGAGAGCTGGCTCGACGGCAATCTCGTCGGGGGGATCTACGGCGTGTCGCTGGGCAAGTGTTTTTTCGGCGAGTCGATGTTTTCCTACGAGAGCAACGCGTCGAAAGCGGCGATCGCCGCGCTCGTCCAGCGCTTGAAGCGATGGGACTTCCGCATGCTCGACGCGCAGGTGACGACCCGGCATCTTCTGAGCCTCGGGGCGAAGGAGATTCCGCGGAAAGTATTTCTCAAAGAGCTCGACGAGGCGCTCGAGCTGCCGACCGTTCGCGGCAGCTGGAGCGTGGAAAGCGGGTGAGAATCTGGTATGCTCGGCGGCTGAAATCGATCAGCGGAGGATTTGAATGGCCAAGGTCAAGGAAGCGTTCAAGATGAAGTATCAGGGCAACAAAAACGCCCAGATAGTCGAAGTCGCGTTCGCGGCCGGAGAAGATGTGCAGGTCTTAAAGGAATGGAAGAACGACGCCTGCCTGGTGAAGAAGGGCAATCAGGTCTTCAACGTCCCGAAGAAATATATCGGCTGAAGGTTAACTCGCCGGACACGCCCCGGCCAGATGGGCGTCGAAATCGCCGCGGAATAACCGCACCGCGCTCTCGATCGGCGGGCCGGGCATGTTGATCAAGCTGCAAAACCCCTTGCCTTTGTTGAAGGCGATCACCTTGCCGAACTGCTCCAGCATCGGCGCCGAGCCCTGCCCCTGCTGAATCTTTTTAAGCAGCATCGCGAGCGTGTTCGTCTCCATCCGGCAGGCGGGGCACTGGCCGCATGATTCTTTCGCGAAGAACTCCGCAATCCTCAAAGCTTCCTCGACGATGCATTGATCGTCGGTCACGATGCCGATGACGCCGCAGCCGATCGACGACCCGGCGGCGCGCACGGAATTGTGATCGAGCGCGACGTCGAGCTGATCGCCCGATAAAAACGCCGACGAGGGGCCGCCGGGCAGCACCGCTTTTATTTTCTTCCCGTCGCGCGTGCCGCCGCCTAAGTCTTCGATCAGATGACGAAGCGGCGTGCCGAACGGCAGCTCGTAGACGCCCGGGCGCTTCACCTCTTCGTTAAGCGAAAAGAGCATCGTGCCCGGGCTCTCGGCGGTGCCGATGCCGCGGTACCATGCGGCGCCGCGCAGAATAATCGGCGCGACGTTCGCCAGCGTCTCGACGTTGTTTGCAGCGGTCGGCTTGCCGAACAGTCCGGCCGTCGCCGGAAACGGCGGCTTCTGCCGCGGCAGCGGCTTTTTGCCTTCTATGACTTCGATCACGGCCGTGTCTTCGCCGGCGACGTAATCGCGCGGCGCCAGGGCGAAGACGATCTCGAGGTTGAAATCTTTTGCGCCGATCCGCTCGCCGACGTAGCCCAATTTTTGGGCCGCGGCGAGCGCTTCTTCCATCGCCTGGATCGCGTCTTTATAGTCGGCGTTGATATAGAGGTAGGCTTTCGACGCGCCGACGGCGTAGGCTGCGAGAATCACGCCTTCGAGTACGAGATGGGGGACGTTCTCCATCAGCAAGCGGTCTTTCTTGCTGCCGGGCTCGTCCTCGCCGCCGTTTAAAATGACGTAGCGCGGCGTCTCCGGGGTGCCGGCGGTGAAGGCCCATTTCTTTCCCGTGGGGAAGCCCGCGCCGCCGCGGCCGCGGAGGCCCGAGGCGTCGATCTCTTGCAGGACTTCGCGCGGCGACATCCGCTTGAGCGCTTTCTCCAGCGCTTGATAGCCGCAGCGCGCGCGGTAGGCGTCGAGGCCTTCTTTTCCCTCGGCGATGCCGCGCGGAAAAAGGATGCCCTCCATCTTTTAGAAGACTCCGGTATCGAGGAGCTGGTAGATGAGCTCTTTGAGCGAGGCGTCGATCGTGTCGAGCCGCTTCACATCCGGGCCGCCGGCCATGTGCTCGGCGATGTCGCCGATATCGTCTTTTTTCACGCCGGCGTACCAGCTTTTCTCGGGGTAGAGCACGACGTTCGGTCCCTCCTGGCAGGCGCCGAAGCACATGTACGGCTTCACTTCCCAGTCGTCGAGCCCTTTGTCGCTCGCCCGCTGCTGCAGCTCCTTCATGATCTCTTCGGAGCCGCGGTTCTTGCAGTCGACGTTTTGACAAACCAGACAGATCCGCTTCACTCAATTCTCCTTTTCACCGGCGCTAGTTCATCTGCAGAACCCAGTCTTTTTCTTTGAAGATGCCGTTCAATTTAAGCTCGTCCGCCGGGCCCGGCAGCGTCTCTAAGATGTGCTTGCGGTAGCCCTCTTCGGAGAGCAACTCGCCGGTCACGCTGTAGGGCTTGCCGGCGAAATCGCCGATCGAGCGGTTGAACTTGAGATCCGGAGCGTAGAGCTTGGTCTCGCCCTCCGGCACGAACCGGTTCAATGCCTCGATCAGGCGCGCGCTTTCCGCCATGTAGTGATCGCGCGACTCCTGGTTGAGCTTCTGCTTGTCGGCCGGGCCGCCCGCCTCGTGCTCGTCGTAGCGTCCCTTCAAGCCCCAGACATAAGCCCACTGCGCCGACGACGAATTGTCGGTGCCGAAGAGATCATAGGCGGTCGAGAGCCACTTGTTGAAGTATTTCTGGATGATCGGGATCGGAATCTTGTTCGCGCGCACGATGCGCGTGAGACCGGTGTTGCCCGTGAACATATGGAAAAATTCTTCTTTCAGCATCGCCGTCACGCTTTGCGCGAGCGGCGCGAAAGCGGAATGGCTCAACATCGTGAGCTGGAACTTGCCGTCGCGGTCGACGAACTGGGTGTAGGTAAAGAAGTCGAGCCAGTTGTTGACCGGCGCGTTGAACGAGCCGAGCAGGCGGTCGCCCTGGAACGCGCGCCGCTCCAGCATCTTCTGCGCTTCGAGCTTGCCCGAGTCGCCGAAGTACTTTACCAAGAGATAGCACATTTGCCAGCCGTGGCGCATCTCCTCGCTGTTGACGCGGATCAGCGATTGCCGGTCGTAGTCGGTCGGCGCGTGATCGAGCAGATTCTTCTGCTGCTCGACGGAGGCGAACTCGGTGTCGCCTTGATAGACGATCAGGTTCAGCAGGGCGTCCCGGATCGACTGGTTCGGCGCCTGCTCCGGCCGCTCCCATTTGCGCTGGCCTTTGAAGTCGCCGAACTCGATCTCCGGGCTATGGATGTCAGCGAGTTTGGTCTCGAACTTATAGTCGCCCAAGAGCGACGGGTCGTAACCGATGTCCTTCTGCCATTGCCTGAAATAATCAACCCAGTCGTCAAAAGTCGATATTTTCGCCATTCCGGTCTTCCTTTCCCTTTGCCCTAGAATTATTCGAACGATCGTTCGTTAATTAACTATGGCAACCCATTAAGGAAAAGTCAAGACCGGCTAGCTATAAAGCTCCAGTAGCTCGACCATGCCGAGCTCGCGCATGCGATCGAACAGGTATTTTTTGATCTCGCCCACCGTATCCATCCGGAGTACGATGTCGGCGGTCGCCTTTGCTTCCCTATAAGTTACTGTACGGACTATCTTTTTTACGACCGGGAGGAACAGGGAGCCCATGCTGAACTCCTCGAGGCCCATGCCGAGCAGGAGGATGGTGCAGAGCGGGTCGCCGGCCATCTCGCCGCACATACCGACCCGTTTACCCTGCTTCTTCGCCCCCTCGATGACGTTCATGAGGGCTGACAATACAGCCGGGTGGAGCGGCTCGTAGAGCGCGGCCACCTTATGGTTGCCGCGGTCCACGGCCAGGATGTACTGAATCAGGTCGTTGGTGCCGATGCTGAGGAAATCGACCTCGCGCACGATGCGCGAGACTTGATGTACGATGGACGGCACTTCGACCATGATGCCGAGCTCCATCTGACGGTCGAACGGCGCGGCCTCGCGCTCGAGCTCTTCCCTCACCTCGGCCAGTATCTCCTTCACCTGGAGGATCTCTTCGAGGCTCGTCACCATCGGGATAAGCATCCGCACGAAGCCGTAGGCGCCGGCGCGGAGAATCGCCCTCAGCTGCGTCTTAAAAATCTCCGGCATCTCGAGCGAGACGCGGATCGAGCGCCAGCCGAGAAACGGATTCTGCTCGGCGGTCCCGCGGCGCACGTACGCGGGATATTTATCCGCGCCGATGTCGAGCGTGCGGATCGTCACCGGCTTGCCGTTGAAGCCCTCGACGACGCGCCGGTAGATCGTGAACTGCTCCTCTTCGCTGGGAAAGTCGCGGTGCGCGAGGAACTGAATCTCGGTCCGGTAAAGGCCGATGCCCTGGGCGCCGTGGAGCTGCGCGAAGGCGATGTCGCTCAGCATGCCGACGTTCGCGTGCAGCAGGACGCGATGGCTGTCGCGCGTCTCGGCGGGCAGCTCTCTGAGCCCGCCCAGCTCTTTGTTGAGCGCGAGATACTCGCGCTCGAGCCGGTCGTATTCGCGCACGACCTCCTGGCTCGGGTTGATGTAGACGACGCCCGAATTGCCGTCGACGATAAGCGAATCGCCGTCGCGCACGTTCTCCAGCAGCCCTTCGACGGCGACGACACTCGGTATCTCGAAAGACTTGGCGAGGATCGAGGCGTGCGACGTGACGCCGCCGGTCGCGAGCACGATGCCGCGGAAGTGGTCGCCTTCGATCAGGCTCAAGTCCGCCGGCAGCAGGTCTTCGGCGACGAGGATCGAATTCGGCGGCAGGACGAGTCTCTCTTCGCTCAGCCCGGATAGACTCTCCAGCAGGCGCTGCGCGACGTCTTTCACGTCGGCGGCGCGCTCGCGCAGGTATTCGTCTTCGATGCGGCTGAAGGAGCTGAGGTGCTCCGCGAAGACGCTGCTCACGGCGTATTCGGCGATGCAGCGCTCCTTGCGGATGCGGCTCTCGATCTGCTCGATTAAAACCGGGTCGCCGAGGATCAACCGGTGCGCGTCGAACACCGCCCCTTCCTCCTTGGAAATGAGCGCGCTCATGCGCTGCTTGATGTTTTGCAGCTGCTCCATGCCGCGCTCGACCGCGGCGCGGAAGCGCTCGATCTCCCGCTTCGGGTTTCGCGCGCGCTCCTTCTTCACAGAGTTGAGGTCGATCCTCGGCTTCATGAGGAACGCCTTGCCGCGGCCGAAGCCCGGCGCGACGGAGAGGCCGGTCAGGCGGCCGCGCCATTTTTGCGCCCCGCCGCGCGCCGCGCCCTCGCGCCGGCGCCCTTCGTACGAGCGGATTTTCTTGAGCGCGTCGCCGAGCTGCTTCTGGTACTCTTTGCGCTCGCGCTCCTTATTCTTCAGCGTGTCGGCGAGGCGCGCCTGGATGATGATGCCGGAGACCTGCGCCGAGATCGCGCGCAGCAGGCGGATCTCGTCGCGCGAGAACTCGCGACGGCGGGAGGTCTGGACGACCAGGACGCCGAGCGGCATGCGCCGCTCGATCAGCGGCACGCCGAGAAAGGAGTGAAAGCGCTCCTCGCCCGTTTCCGGGAAGTACTTGTAGCGCGGGTGCGCCTGCGCGTCGACGACCATGACCGGGCTCATCTTCTCGATGACGAGACCGGTGAGGCCCTCACCGATGCCCATGGAGACCTTGCCGACCGATTCCTGGTCGAGGCCCATGGTTGCCCACAGGGTCAGGCGGTTTTTCTTGGGCTCGAGGATATAGAGCGAGCAGACCTCGGTCTCCATCCGCTCGGCGACGATCTGAACCAGGCGGTTGAGCGTGTCCTGCACGTCGTGCGAATGGCTGATCAGCGTGCTGATGTCCTCGAGGATCACCAGGCCGGGATACGCTTCGCGCCGTGTGGGCTTTACCTTCGCCATGACAAACTAGCATTGTAAGCGGATTCACCGGAGAAATACAATTCTGCCGGAAAATGCGCGGCTTTCGGTGGGATTAGACGCGCGCGCGGCGTCCGCCGAACTGGGTCGACGCGGTCTCACTCGCAAATCGGCCGGGAATCTTCGCGCCGCAGGCGCAATGACCGCCGATGAGCTTGTAGTCGAGGATCTCGTGCCACGACCGGCGGATGACCGGCGCCTGGCACTCGGGGCAGTAGGTCGTCTGCCCCTCCTCGTCGAAGACGTTGCCGACGTAGCAGTACTTGACGCCGAGCGAAAGCGCGATCGCGCGCGCCCGCTTGAGCGTCGAGGCCGGCGTGCGCGGCTTGTCGGTCATCTTGAAGTCGGGGTGGAAAGCCGTGAAGTGCAACGGCACCTCGTCGCCGAGGTTTTCCAGAACCCAGTCACACAGCTTCTTCGTCTCTTCCGGCTCGTCGTTCTCGCCTGGAATCATGAGATTCGTGATCTCGAACCATATATCGGTCTCGCGCTTCAGCCATTTGAGCGTATCGAGCACCGGCTCGAGATGCGAGAAGGTGAGCTTGTGGTAGAAGCGCTCGGTAAATGCTTTTAGATCGACGTTGGCGGCGTCGATATAGCGATAGACTTCGGGCCGCGCCTCCGGCGTGATATAGCCGGCGGTCACCATGACGCTTTTGAGCCCGCGCTCGCGCGCCAGACGCGAGACGTCGATCGCGAACTCGCCCCAGATGACGGGATCGTTGTAGGTGAACGCGACGCTCGGGACTCTGCGCCGGAGCGCCAGCGCGACGATCTCCTCCGGCGTCGCCGCGACGCTGCCGGCTTCATCGAGCCTTGCCTTGCTGATGCTCCAGTTCTGGCAAAAGCGGCAGCCGAGATTGCAGCCGGCCGTGCCGAAGCTCAAGATGCCCGTGCCGGGGAGAAAATGGTTCAGCGGCTTTTTCTCGACCGGATCGATCGCGAAGCCGGTCGGCCGTCCGTAGCCCAGAGAATAGAGCTTGCCGCCGACGTTGCGCCGGATGTAGCAGAAGCCCGCCTGGTCTTCGCCGATGCGGCAATAGCGCGGACAGAGCGTGCAGAGAATCCTGCCGTCCGGCTCGTTCCGCCACCAGAGCGCTTCGTGCATAGGAAAATTATCGCGCGGCCATCCGCCTTACGCAAGCCGAACCGCTATGTTATAAATTCACCCTATGGCATCGGTTCCGGGCCTGCGCGGCATGCGTCACATCGCACTCCGCGTGCGCGACATCGGCCGCTCGAAAGCGTTCTATCGCGAATACCTCGGCATGGAGGTCGTCTGGGAACCCGATCCGGCGAACGTCTATCTTTCTTCGGGGAGCGACAATCTCGCGCTGCACGCGATGGGCGGCGACAGCGCTCCGCCGGAGCGGCAGCAACTCGATCATTTGGGTTTCATCGTCGGCAGCGCCGATCGCGTGCGCGAGCTGGAAGGGGAGTTTCGCGCCCGCGGCGTCGAGATCGTTCATCCGTTCAAAGTCCACCGCGACGGCAGCGCGTCGTTTTACTTGGCCGATCCGGATGGTATTATCATCCAGATGCTTTACGAGCCGCACCTGAGCCCGCAAGAGACGAAGTAGCCGATTCTCCATGCGCCGCTCGATCGTTTTCGTCTTTCTAGCCGCCCTGGCCGTTCTCTATTCCGCAAGCACCGTTGAAACCGCCGCTCCGGCGAAAAAAGCCAAGCCCGCGCCGAAGCCGGCGGCGCAGAAGCAGCAGAGCTCTCCCCAAGCAGTCGAGGTGCCGTTTCGCGTCTTCACTTTGAAGAACGGCCTTAGAGTCATTATTTCCGAAGACCACGCCGCGCCGACCTACTCGCTCAACGTGACGTACAATGTCGGCTCGCGGGACGAGCCGCCCGGAAAGACGGGATTCGCGCACCTCTTCGAGCACATGATGTTCCAGGGATCGGAGAACGTCGGCAAGGGCGAGCACTTCATCGTGATCTCCAACAACGGCGGGCGGATGAACGGCACGACCAACGCCGACCGCACGAATTATTTCGAGACCCTGCCGAAAAATCAGCTCGAGCTCGGTCTATTCCTCGAGGCCGACCGCATGCGCTCGCTCAACGTCACCGAGGAGAATTTCGAGAACCAGCGGCGCACGGTGAAGGAAGAGCGCCGGCAGAGCTATGACAACCGCGCCTACGGCAAGACCGGCGAGATCCTGCTCGACACAGCGTACGATAATTTCTCCTACAAACACTCGACGATCGGCTCGATGGAGGATCTCGACAAGGCCACGGTCGAAGACGCGCGCAAATTCTTTGCGACCTATTACGCGCCGAACAATGCGGTTCTGGCGCTGGTCGGTGATTTCAAAACCGACGAGGCGCTCGCCCTGGTGAAAAAATATTTCGAGGCGATCCCGGCGCAGGCGCCGCCGCCGCCGGTCGACACGAAGGAGCCGGTTCAAAAAGCCGAGCGGCGCAAGACGATCGAGGATCCGTTCGCCCAGACGCCGCGCATCGACATCGTCTACAAGATCCCTCCCGGCAACACGCCCGACTGGTATGCACTCGACGTGCTCGGCGACATCTTGAGCTCCGGCGAATCGTCGCGGCTATATCAGCTCCTGGTGAAGGAGAAAGAGGTCGCGGTGGGCGTGTCCGCAGGACCGGACGAGCGCCGCGGTCCGGCGCTGTTCTATGTCACGGTCTCCGTCCGGCCCGGCCAGGACCTGGCGGAGGTCGAGAAGCTCGTTTACGGCGAGATCGAGCGTGTGAAAACCGGCAAGATCGCAGCCTGGGAGCTCGAAAAGGTCCGTATGCAGTCGCGGCGCCAGCGCGCGCAGGGGCTATACAGCACGCAGTCGCGCGCCAACCAGCTCGGCCATTACGCTGTGTATTTCAACGATCCGTCGCTCATCAATACGGTGCAGGCGAAAATCGAACGGGTCGGCGCGGCCGACCTCCAGCGCGTCGCACGCGCGTATCTCAAGCAGACGAATCGGACGGTGCTGACGACGATGCCGAAATCCGCGGCGGGAGCGGCGGCGAAATGACCACGATGACACGGTGGCTGAGCTGCTGCGCTGCCATGCTCATGCTTCTGAGCGCGCCGGCGCGGCTGTTCGCCCAGGAGGCCGCCGCGACGCCGCTCAGCAAGGTCGAGCGGAAAAACCGCGCGCCGGTTTCCAAGGAAGTGCTCGAGGTCAAGCTCCAGCGGCCGATCGAGCGCAAGCTCTCGAACGGCATGACGGTGCTGATCCTCGAAGACCATCGCTTTCCAGCGGTCACGACGGAATTTCACATGCGCGGCGCGGGCGCGATTTTCGAGCCCGAGTCGCTGACGGGGCTCGCGAGCGTGACGGCGGAGATGCTGCGGCAAGGCACGAAAACGCGCACGAGCAAGCAGATCGCCGAGCAGATGGACCGTCTCGGCGCATCGCTATGGGCGTCCTCCGGCTTCGGGTCGGTCGAGACCGCCGTCGGCGCTTCGGGACTCAAGGACAATTTCGATGCCTGGTTCGGCATCGCGGTCGACGTCCTGCTCCATCCGAGCTTTCCCGAAGTCGAGCTCAACCGCATGAAGCAGCGCCTCAAGGTGCAGCTCCGCCAGCAGCGCTCGTCGCCGGGTTTTCTCTCCGACGAGCGCTTCGCCCGGGCCGTCTTCGGCGGTCATCCTGCCGCGATCGTGTCGGCGACTCCGGAGTCGATCGACGCGCTCACCCCCGATGCGCTCGCCGCGTGGCACCGCGAGCGCTACGATCCGTCGCGAACGATTCTCGGCGTCGCCGGCGACGTCAACGCCGCCGAGCTGATGCCGAAGCTCGAAAAGTGGCTCGGGACGTGGCCGCGCCGCAGCATCGACACGGCGCTGCCGGCGAATCCTACGCCGGTCGCGAGCCGCAGAATCTTCGTCGTCGACCGGCCCGATTCGGTCCAGACGACGGTGGCTATGGGAAACATCGCGATCGACCGCCGGAGCGCGGACTACGTTCCGATGGTCGTGATGAATCAGATTCTCGGCGGCGGCTCGGCGGCGCGGCTCTTCCTTAACCTGCGGGAGGAGAAGGGATACACCTACGGCGTCTACAGCAGCTTCAGCGCCGGCGAATATCCCGGCGCGTGGCGCGCCGGCGGCAACATGCGCACCGAAGTGACCGAGGGCGCGTTCAAGGAATTTTTTTACGAGCTCCGGCGCATCCGCGACGAGAAGGCGCCCACGACCGAGCTGGAAGAAGCGAAGCGGTCGGTCGTGGCGAACTTCGCGCTCGCGCTCGAGCAGCCGTCGCGAGTGCTCGGCTTCGCGGTCGCGCGCAAGGTCTATGGCCTGCCCGACGATTACTGGGATACCTATCCCGCGAAAGTGATGGCGGTGACGGCGGATGACGTCGAGCGCGTCGCGCGCAAGTATTTGGATCCCGCGACGGCGCAAATCGTCGCCGTCGGCGACGCGCGGAAGATCAAGCCCGTGCTCGAACAATACGGTGCGGTGGAGGTCTATGACAATCTCGGCAAAGTCGTAGCCGAGCCCGCCGCCGTCAAAGCGGCGCCTTAGCCCGCCAGCGCCTTCGCCACATCCTCGGCGGCCTTTTCGCCGCTGTGAACGCAATCGGCGATGCCGACGCCGTAGTAGGCGTTTCCCGCGAGCCGCAGCGAAGGCAACTTTTCTAATTCCTGCTCGATCCGCCGCATCGATGCCAGATGGCCGACGGGATACTGCGGCATCGCGCGCGGATGCCGATGAACGCGGCTGAAAACCGGCTCCGCGGCGATGCCTAAAAGCTCCCTCAGCTCGCTGCGGGCGTTTTTTTCCATCGCGGCGTCGTCCTGATCGAAAAGCTCCGGCTGAAGCGCGCCGCCGATGAAGGCGCGGAGGAGAACCGAGCCCGCCGGCGCGCGGCCGGCGTATTTCACGCTGCTGAATGTGCAGGCGAGAATCCTCCGCTCCTCGATCGCGGGGACGATCAGGCCGAAGCCGACGAGCTCGCGCGGAATGTCCGCTTTCCGATAGGCGAGACTCACGGTCGCTGTGGATGTATATGGGATTGCGTTAAGCTCGCGCGCCATTTCGGGCGCGACTCGGCTAATCAAACCCCCGGCGGCGTAGGCCGGCGCGGCCAGAATGACGCCGTCGACATCGACGGCACCGCCGTTCGCGACGATCGTCCAGGTTTGGCTTGCGACATCCCATGAGACACGCGTGACTCGCGTGTACGTACGAACGCATCCTTCGGGCAGGCGCGCCGCGATCGCGTCGACCAGCTCCTGCATGCCTCCCGCGAGCGAGAGAAAGAGGCTCCAGCGAGCGCCGCTCTCGGTGCGCTCTGCCGGGCTCTGGCGCTTTTCGCGCAGCATGCCTTTGATGACGCTGCCGCGCGCCCGCTCCATTTCCAGAAAACGCGGCATCGTCGCCGCGAGGCTCAATTTCTCCGGGTCGGCGGCGTAGATACCGCCGATCAGCGGCTGGACGACGCGCTCCAACGCCTCGCTGCCGAAGCGGCGCGTCACGAACGATGCGAGGCTCTCGTCTTCTTTAGCGGCGCCGCGCGGCGTGAAATATTCCGCCGCCATCCGCAGCTTCCCGCCGAGCGAGAAAAGCGTCGTCGTCATGAACGGCAAGAAGCGCGTCGGCGCCATCAGCAGAAAGCCCTCCGGCAGCGGCACGGGGCGCCCGTTCCGGACGACAAGGACCGTCTGCCGCGACGGACTGGTCGAGATCAGATGCTCTCGCAGGCCGAGCCGCTCGCACAGCGCGAGCGCCCAGGGTTTCGCCGATAGGAACGAATCCGGTCCCGCCTCGACGGCGAAGCCGTCCACGCGCTCGGTCGCGATGGCGCCGCCGAGGCGCCCGCGCGCTTCGAAGAGGAGAATTTCGCGCGCCAGACTTTTCTCGCGCGCGATCTCCGTCAGGCGATGCGCGGCGGCGAGGCCGGCGATGCCGCCGCCGACAACAGCGATGCGCTTGGAAGAACTCTGAGGCATCGATTAGTTCCGAGGCAGTTGAAGGGTTTAAGGGTTCAACTGTTGAAGGGTTAAACGCCTAAGAAAAAAATCCAGCTTCATCCCCTAGCTTTTAACCTGAAACTCTTCAACCCTGAAACCCTTCAACCTTTTTTGAACACGGCTTTTTCGACCACGTCGGCGATCATGCGAATGAACAGCGGGTGGTCGTTGGGCGCGACGGCGCGGTAAAACTCGATGCCGTGCCGGTTCGCGACTGCTTTTGCCTCGATATCCAAATCGTAAAGCACCTCGACGTGATCGGCGACGAAGCCGATGGGTGCGACGATCGCGTCCTTCACGCCGTCGCGCGCGGCGTCGCGGAGCGCCCGGCCGATATCCGGCTCGAGCCACGGCTCGCGCGGGCTGCCGCTACGGCTCTGGTAGGCGAGCGACCACCGCGCCTGGCCAAGGCCCGCGGCGACGAGCTGGCAGCTCGCTTCGAGCTCGGCGATATAAGGCGAGCGCTCGGCCATGGCCGTCGGGATGCTGTGCGCCGTGAAAATGAGCGCGGCGTCGCGGCGGCGCTCGGGCGCGATCTTCTCCACTTCGTCTTCGATCTGATCGACCCAGGTCTCGATGAACAGCGGATGGTCGTGCCAGCCGGGAGAATAATCGACCGTCGGCGCGGCGGCGAGACCCGCGCGTGCGTCGGCGACGTTTTTTTGATAGCGCTCCCAGCTCGCCTCCGTCCGGTGCGACGAGAGAATGAATCCGAGTGCGCGGGCGACGCCTTCCGCCGACATTTTCGCGAGGGTCTGGAGGATGTAAGGAGCCGAATGGCGGAAGCCGACATAAACTGGAATCTCCAGGCCGAGCTGCTTCAGCACGTCGGCGAGCGCCTGCGCCTGCAGCTGCGTGATATCGGGAAGCGGCGAGCGGCCGCCCAGCGACTCGTAGTGATGGGCGACTTCCTCGATGCGACCCGGCGGCACGGGGCGTCCCGCCAAGACGCGCTCGAGAAACGGCCGGATATCGTTCTTATCGCCGGGACCGCCGAAAGCGAGCAGAAGCACGGCGTCGTATGCGAGCGACGCGCTCATCGCGCGCTCAGCTCGTGAACGGCCTTCACCATGGAGACGACGTTTTCGACCGGCGTCTCCGGAAAGACGCCGTGGCCTAGATTGAAAATGTGGCCCGGCCTGCCGGCGGCGCGGGTTAAAATCTCTTCGACGCGCCAGCGGATCTCTTTCGGCTTGGCGAGGAGCGCCGCCGGGTCGAGGTTGCCCTGGATGCCGACATCGTGACCGACCGCCTCCCATGCCTCGTCCAGATTGACCCGCCAGTCGACGCCGATGACGTCGCCGCCCGCCTCGCGCACGAGCTTGAGCATCCCGGCCGTGCCGGTGCTGAAATGGATCACCGGCGTTCCGGGTGCAATCGCCGCGATCGCGGCGCGTGTATACGGCAGAACATATCGCTGGTAATCGCCCGGCGACAGGCAGCCCGCCCAGCTGTCGAAGAGCTGCACGGTCTCGGCGCCCGCGGCGATCTGCGCGTTCAAATATTTCGCGACGACGGTCGCGAGACGCTCCATGAGCGCCTTCCACGCGCCCGGATCTGAATAGATCAGCTTCTTCGTCTTCAAATAATTGCGCGAGCCGCCGCCTTCGACGATGTACGACGCCAGCGTAAAAGGCGCGCCGGCGAAGCCGATGAGCGGCACCTTGCCGCCGAGCGCGGCGCGCGCCTTGCGCGCCGCTTCGAAAACGTACGGCAGTTCGGCTTCCGGCTCGAACTCGGTGAGCTCCTCGACGTCGGTGCGGCTGCGGATCTGCGCGCGAATAACCGGCCCGTCGTCCTTCGAATATTCGAGGCCGAGGCCCATCGGTTCGAGGACCAGCAGGATGTCGGCGAAGAGAATCGCGGCGTCGACGCCGAGCTTCTCGACCGGCGCGACCGTGATCTCGGCGGCGAGGTCGGGACGCTTGCAGAGCTCGAGGAAGGAAAACTCGGCGCGGAGCTTCCGGTATTCGTCCATGTAGCGGCCGGCCTGGCGCATGAGCCATACCGGCGTGTAGGGAGTTTTCTCGCGGCGGCAAGCGGCGAGAAAAGGAGGCGTTTCGGCCATTGGCACAGCCTAGCGGCAATCGCCCCGCGGCGTCAACGCGTGCGGCGGCGCGCG
>DATFWH010000019.1:0-12597 GCA_035259465.1 Binatia bacterium | reverse complement strand
CGGCGAGCTTTTCGCCGACCTCTTCGTCGGTGACGATCATGATATCACGATCCATGATCTTGTCGTTCATCGGCAGCGTGGTGTGGGTCGGGCAAGGGTAAGGTGGGCTCCAGTCGAGTGCGCTCACAAGCTTGGGCTTGCTTATATCGGATACGTCGAGGATGACGAAGCCGCCGTGCCAGTAGCTCACATAGAGACGGTTGCCGCGGCGGATCGGGTGGTGGCAGCGGTGATCGGTGCCGTGCCACGTCGGCCGCTCGCCGCCGCCGGTCCATTGCCCCGGCATCCACCACCGGCCGGCCTCGTCGGGCTTGGTCGGATTTTTCACGTCGACGATCATGACGATGTTGCCGACGTAGCCGTCCATCACCGGCGAGATGTAGGCGTACCGGCCGTCGAAGGTGAAGCGGTGCACGCCTTTGCCGGCCGCCTTGAAGAAGCCGATCTCGCGCGGCCGCGCTTTGTCCGAGACGTCGTATATTTTGAGGCCGCCCTGCGGCTCTTTTTTCGTCTTGAAGCGCTCGTAGTTGACGAGCATCACGTCGCCCGCGATGCGCACCTTGTGCGAGTGGATGCCTTCCGGCACTTCGAGCTGCGAGACGAGCTTCGGATGCTTCGGGTCGCGCACGTCGACGATCGACGTGCCGTAGGGCGGGTCCATGTGGCCGACGTACGCGTAGCCGTTCTCGACGGCGACGAGACCGCCGCCGGGCAGATCCATGCGGCCCACCTGCTTGATCTTGTGGCTGGTGCCGAACTTCACGTGACCGTTAGAGGACATGATGCCTCCTTCAGCGCTGCGCGCGCTCGATCATTTTTACGACTTCGTCCGTCGTTCTCACCCGTGCCATGCGCGGAAAGATCAAATTCATCAAAACGTCGTGCGCCTGCTGCTCGTGCGAGCTCGCGCAGGCGTCGCGCACGACGATCATGTTGTAGTCCAGATCGCGTCCCGCATAAACCGTGGATGCGACGCCGACGTCCGTCGAGCCGCCCGAGATGATCAGCGTATCGATGCCGCGCGCGCGGAGCGCGAGGTCGAAGTAGGTCTGGTGGAACGTGCTCCAGCGGTATTTCGGGATGTAATAATCGTCGGGCTTGGGCTCGAGCTCGGGGATCACGTCGGAATTCTTATCGCCGCCGACGATGTGGGGCCGGAACTTGCCCACCTCGCCGTTAGGCCACGGCTTCAGTGCCATGTCGGTGTCGGTGACGAGCGTCCTCGAGGTCGTGCCGTCGGCGCGATGATTCCCTTTGCCGAAAAATATCGGCAGGCCGGCCGCGCGGCCCGCCTTCATGAGCCGGACCGCGTTGTCGATCCACGGCTTCATCTGCGCCTTCTTCGCCGGCTCGGCTTCGTGGTAATAGCCGTTGAGAATATCGAAAAAGAGGACGCCGGTCTTTTTGCGATCGAGATCGTTGACGTTCATGATCGCCTCAGAAATTCAGGTTGAAAAATTTCTTTGCGTTGTCGAGCATCACCTTCTGCCGCACTTCCGGCTTGATGTTCATCTGCTGGAACTCCTCCAGCCAGCGCTCGACGCCGATCGCCGGCCAGTCCGAGCCGAACATGACCTTGTCCTGAAGCAGTGTGTTCACGTTGTGCACGAGCTCGGCGGGAAAGTATTTCGGCGCCCAGCCGGAGAGATCGATGAAGTAGTTCGATTTGTGGCGCGCGATCGCAAGGCTCTCCGCGGTCCAGGGCCAGGTCGGGTGCGCTGAGATGATCTTCAGCTCGGGAAAATCCGCCGCCACGTCGTCGAGCAGGATCGGCTGGCTGTACTTGAGTTTCGTGCCCATGCCGCCGGGGGTGCCGGCGCCCGCCGCAGCCATGCCGCCGTGGAAGAGGATCGGCATGCCGAGCTTCTGGCACTGCTCCCATAGCGGATAGAACCGCGTGTCGTTGGGGTAAAAATGCTGGCGCGCGGGATTGAGCTCGCCGATGCCGGTTAGGCCGAGCTCTTCTTTGCACCGCTTGATCTCGTTCAGCGCGAGCTTGCCCGTCCACGGGTCGATCGCCCCGAAGCCCAAAAACAGATCGGGATATTTTTTCACGTATCCGGCGACGTGATCGTTCGGCACGGGCTCGAGCCCGGTCACGGTCTCGTCACGCGTGTTCATGAGGACCGCCATCATTTTACGGTTGTGGTACTGCTCGGCCATCTCCTCCATCGGCACGGGCTTGCGCTCGCGGCCGAAATATTTGGCCATCTGCTGCGTGCGCGGCCCTTTGGCCTTGAGCGTGAGCTCGTCGCAGAGGTGCACGTGAACGTCGATCGCGGTGACTTCCATTTTCAGCTCCCCCTTTTTTCCAGCGTCAAAGCGAAATCGGGCTTTTCCACGTGGATGCGGCTCAAGTCCGTTCGCTGCGCCATCTCCTCGATGAGGGCAACGAGCGGGTTGATCGCCGTGACGTACTCGCGGATCGGCCCGGCCGCGCGCATCGCGGCGATCTCCTCCTCGTGCAGCAGCCAGCGGAGCAGCAGCTCCTCGTCGGAGACGCCGGGGCCGCCGATTTTCTGCCTGACCTCGTGCAGCGAAGGCTCCGGCGGCACCCACTTCGCCAGCTCCTTCGCGCGCGGGCGGTTGAGTATCTTGTCCTTCACATTCGGGTCCATGTCGCGGGCGCCTTCTTCGCCCCAGATGCCGAGCGCGTAGTTGATGACTTGATCGGTCACCTGCTTGTAGCGCTCGCCGGCGATCACGTTGATCGCCGCCTGCGAGCCGACGAACTGCGACAGCGGCGTCACCATGATCGGATAGCCGAACTCCGCCCGCACGCGCGCCGCCTCTTCCAGCGCGGCGTCGATGCGGTCTTCGAGGGCGACTTTCTTCAATTGATGGCGCAGGTTGCTCACCATGCCGCCTGGCACCTGGTGCTGGTATTGCGAGTAATCGTACTCGACCGGCGCGCCTATCTTGAAGCCCTCGCGCTTGGCGATGATCGTGAAATGCTCCGTCACGGGCTTCAGCGACTCTTCGTCGATCGCCGTGCCGTAACCGAGAGCGCGCGCATTTTGCGCGACGTTATATAAGGAGGGATTCGACGAGGCGTTCGCCAGCGGCGGAATCGCCGTGTTGATCGATTTCACGCCGAGCTTGACCGCTTCGAGCGCACAAAGGCCGCCGAGGCCCGTCGTGCAGTGCGTGTGCAGTTCGAGCGGAATGCCCGGCGCGTTTTTGTACATGATCGGAATCAGCGCGCGCGTGCGCTCCGGGGTGAGGAGTCCGCCGGGGTCTTTGAGGCAGAGGCGCCACGGCTTCAGCGTCGCCGCCTGGCGCGTGCGCTCGGCGTAATACTCGTCGGTGTGCTTCGGCGACACCGAGTAGATGAGGTTGATGATCGACTGCATCCCGTACTCGTGCGCGCCCTGAACCTTGTAGCGCCAGTTCTCGAGCTCGTTCCATTCCGACGAGATGCGCGCCTGGCGCAGCCCGTTCGCCGCCATGCGCTCCATGAACAGCATGTAGATCGAGCGCGGCGAGATCTCGAAGGTGCTGACGCGGCCGGCGATCAAGCGGAGCGGCGTCTTCTTCACGCGTTTGGCGACCTGCCGCACGCGCTCCCACGGATCTTCCTTGAGCTCGCGCACGCATTTTTTGATGTGGGAGCTGGAGAGCAGCTCGATCGCCTCGAAGCCGGCGTTGTCCATGCGCTCGGCGACCGGCAGCATCATGCCGGTCGTCATGTTCTCGGCCCAGAGACTCTGATGCCCGTCGCGGATCGTAGTGTCGACGAATTTGATTTCTTCCATGTAAAAAATTGCTCCTAAGCGTGAGCGGATTCTTTCTGCGCCGGCTGGAACGGCGAGCGCGCCACCAGTTCTTCGAGCCAGCGGGTGTTCACTTCGCCTTTGACGTATTGCAGCCGCTGCGTCAAGTAGCGCAAGAAGGGGATCGTCGTGTCGATGCCGGCGACGTGAAAGTCGTCGAGCGCCTGCTGCATCCGGCCCACGGCTTCGATGCGGTGCTCGCCGTGGACGATCAGCTTGCCGAGCAGCGAGTCGTAAAACGGCGGCACGCGGTAGCCGGCGTAGCAATGCGTATCGAGACGGACGTGCGGCCCGCCGGGCGCGCTCCATTCGGAGATGAGACCCGGCGACGGGCGGAAGCCGTCCGCGGCGGATTCGGCGGTGATGCGGCATTCGATCGCGTGGCCGGAAAAGCGAATGTCCGATTGCTTGCGGCTTAGCTTTTCGCCGCCGGCGATGCGGATCTGCTCCTGGACGAGGTCCACGCCGGAGATCATCTCGCTCACCGGATGCTCGACCTGGATGCGCGTGTTCATCTCCAGAAAATAAAATCGGTTCTCGTCCTGGTCGAGGATAAATTCGATCGTGCCGGCGTTCTCATAGCCGCTTTTTTGCGCGATGGTGACGGCCGCTTTGTGAATCGTCGCGCGGAGCTCGGAAGCGAGCGAATAAGCCGGCGCTTCCTCGACGACTTTTTGGTGCCGCCGCTGGAGCGAGCAATCGCGCTCGCCGACATGAATCACGTTGCCAAAGCTGTCGCCGACAATCTGGACTTCGATGTGGCGTGCGTTGGAGATATATTTTTCGAGATAAAGCGTCGGATCGCCGAACGCGGCGCCCGCTTCCGCGGCGGCGGTCTCGAAGGCGCGCTTGATCTCGCTCCTGGCGGCGACGACTTTCATGCCGCGGCCGCCGCCGCCGGCCGCCGCCTTGATCAGCACCGGAAAACCGATCTCCTCGGCGCGCGCTTCGGCGGCCTTGGCGTTGTCGATCTTCTCTGAGCCGGAGCCGACCGGCACCCCGAAAGTTTTCGCCAGCGCCCGCGCGGCGAGCTTGTTGCCCATCTTGAGGATGCTCTCGGCGGTCGGGCCGATAAATTTTATATGGTTTTTCGCGCATGCCTCGGCGAGCTCGGGCCGCTCGGCCAGAAAGCCGTAGCCGGGGTGGAGCGCGTCGGCCTTGTTTTGCTTTGCCGCGGCTATGACGCGCTCGACGCTCAGATAGCTCTCGCTCGACCGCGCGGGGCCAATCACTGCGGCGCGATCGGCGGCGCGCGCGAAGCTGCTGTCCCGGTCGGCGTCCGAGACGCCGATCACCGTCTCGACGCCGAGGGCGCGGCAGGCGTTGATCACGCGCAGCGCGATCTCGCCCCGGTTGGCGACGAAGACGCGGGAAAGACTCATTCTTATCTCTTCGACTTGGCGGGCTCGACGACGAACAAAGGCTGGCCGTACTCGACGAACTGGCCGTTCTGCACGAGCACTTCGACGATCTTGCCGCGCACGCGCGATTGCACGGCATTGAAGACTTTCATGACTTCGATGAGACCGACGGTCGTCTCCTCGTCGATTTCGGCGCCGAGCTCGACGAACGGCTTCGCGCCGGGCTCCGGCGCGGCGTAAAAAGTGCCGACCATGGGCGCCGCGATCTCGCGGCCGTCGGCGGATGCTTTTACGCGCGGCTTTGCCGGCGCGGGAGCGGCTTTCGAAACGGCCGGCGGCGCTTGCGGCGCGGGCTGCGGCTTCGGCTGCTCTTTCGCGGACGCCGCCGCCGGCGACCCGGCGATGAAGCCTCCTTTGCTGACGGTGAGCTTCAGCTCGCCCACCTGGAGCTGCATGTAATCGAAGTTCGACTTCTCGATGATACTAAGAATCTTGAGCACTTCTTCTTGCGTGAGATCCATGTCGTCTCCGAGATAATTGCCCGAGCCGATGCTGCGCGATGATTCAAATCGTTTACTTATAAGATGGGGTTTACGGCGTCAAGAATGAAGCCGCGCGGCGCTCAGCGGATTTTCAGTCCTTTGCGCTTTTTCTCCTCGGCGATTTTCCAGCCTTCGCGGGAATACCAGTCGATCTGGCGGAAAAGACCGATCAAAATGCGCACGTCCTTCTCCTCCAATCCGCTGCGGCCGAAGATGCGGCGGAAGGCTAAAAGGATGTGCTCGGGGTTCTGCGGATCGAGATAGCCGATTTCCAGCAGCGATGTTTTCATCTTGTCGAACAGCCGCTCGACGTCTTCGGCGGGCGCGCGCTCGATGTCCTCGCCGGCGTCGGCACCGAGCGACGCGAGAAATATTTCGTACAGGCAGACCGTCGCTGCCTGAGCGAGATTCAGCGAGGGGTATTCGGGATCGGTCGGAATCGTGATCAGCCGCTGGCAGTGTTTCAGGTCTTCGTTGGAAAGGCCGTGATCTTCCGGGCCGAAGACGAGCGCGCATTTCGCGTTCCGCGCCGCCGCGGCGATCGCCGGCGCCATCTCGCGGGGAGGGAGGCTGTGCTCGCGATACAGCCCGCCGCGGCAGGTGGTGCCGACGACGAGACCGCAATCCGCCACCGCATCGCGCAGCGTGGCGAAGCGCCGCGCCGACTTCAGCACCTCGCGCGCGTGCGCCGCCATCGAGCGCGCGAGAAAGCTCTCAGTCCGGCCGCCACCGACGACCGCGAGGTCGCGCGCGCCGAAATTTTTCATCGCGCGCGCAACCGAGCCGATATTGCCGGAGCCCTTCGGGCGGACGAGAACGACGCGAATGTCGAGGCGCGAGGCGTTAGGCGCGAGGCAGGAGTGGGTGATCTTTTCTCTCACGCCTCTCGACTTCCACCTACTTTGCGAAGGGGCAAAGCCTGTTTTTCATGATAATCGCGCGGCTCTTGGGGTCGAAATCGTCGCGGTAGTCGAAGGGGATGTGCATGATCGATTTGGTGTCTTCCGTGTGCTCGGCGCCGAAAATATGGCCGAACTCGTGAATCAGCGCGACTACGTCCAAGGTCGGCTCCGTGTCGCGGCCGCTATAGCGAAACGGCTCGGTGACGGAGCTCACGAGATAGGTGCCCAAACCTTTCTCGCAATTGCCGAGAATCGCGAGACCCCGGCCGCCGGCGTAAAACGCCACGCGCTGCCCGGTGAACCCGACGGTAACGTCGTAGGGCTCGCCGGCCGAGGGATAGCGCCGCATCAAGTCTTTAAGCAGTGAGGAGACCAGGGGAGTGTCTTCGTCGTAGTCCCACCCATCCAGCGACACACCGACGATCTTGACGTCGAACTCGCGCTCATAGAAATCCGACGCGGCGCGGATAAGCCCAGAAGCGGTGTCGCGCCAGTGTGGATCTTTCGCGCGCAGCTTGGCGTCGGCGACGACGCGCACACGCACGGCGCGCTGCGGCGGCGCGTCGCGCAGGGGGCCGCAGGCCGATAAGAGAAACAGGCTAAGGATGAAGCAGCTTGTCAGTCGGCGCATAGTCATCGGTAAGGACCGGGACGTCGTCGTCGATCATTTTCCCGTCGACGTACGAGACGGCGATGTCGTTGAGCGACTTGGGGAACAGCGTGGCGCTCAAGCCGCCGGCGCGCTTGACGATATCGCGAATCTCGACGCGCTGCGGCTCTTTGGTTGCGACGATAATGACATTCTGGATCGTATCGAGGCTCGCGTTCTCCGGTCGGCGCACGGCGAAAACGTAAATCTGGGGAAAAATCCCGCGCAGCGTTTTCGCGACCGACCGCGTGATCTTTCCCCCGGGGCCGGTGACCGCGCCGATGATGTTCATCACGACGACGCCGTTTGGGGCGAGCTTCTGGTTCGTGACCGCGAAGAATTCCTTTGTCGTCAAGTGAAACGGTATCGAGTCCTTGAAGTAGGCGTCGAGCAGGATCAAGTCGTAGCGCTGGGCGGAGCGCGTGAGGAACAGCCGCCCGTCCTGCGCGTGCGCGCGAAGATTGCCGGCTTCCTGAAAGGAAAAATATTTCTTTGCGATCTGAACGACTTCGGGGTCGATCTCGGCGACGTCCATCTCGAGCGCCGGGAACTCCTTCTGCCATTTCTTCGGCACGGAGCCGCCGCCAAGTCCCACCACGAGCGCTTTTTTGGCGTCCGGTCTGAAGGCGAATCCGAGCGACACGTATTTCGAATAGACGAGTCTTAACGCCGTCGGATCGTCCAGGTTCATCGCGCTCTGGAGCGTCTGGTCGAAGTAGAGATAGCGCGCCTCGCTGTCCTGCTGAACGCGGATATGATGGTAGAAAGAGTCTTTTTCGAGCAGCGTCTTGTAGATCGACCACGCGTCCGGCGGCAGGATAAAGGCAGCCGCAGCCAGAACGACCGCCGCTGCCGCCTTAACCGTCGCTCGTCGGCGCGCTTTGCGCTCGCGCGTCAGCGGCCACATGACGAGCGCGAGCAGCATCAGCGTGATGCCCAGAGCGTGGATGATGTTGGCGACGCCGAGAACCGGTATGAGATAAAATGCCGTGAACAGCGTGCCGAAGATGCTCCCGCACGTCGAGAGGGCGTATAGAGCTCCGGCGGTGAAGCCGACGGTCGAGAGCGCGGTCGCGGCGAGCCGTATCGCGTAAGGCGACACCGTGCCCAAAAAAAAGCCGGGCACGAGAAAGAAGATCGCGCCCGCGATCAGCGGATTGAGCCGCGGGCCGAAGTCGTTCTCCGCGATCCAGAGATTGACAGACGGATAAAGGAAAGGAAGGACAAAAATCATCACGCCGGGAATGGCCAGCAGGATGAGCAAACGGGAAAACGAGGGATTTTTCTCGGAAAGCAATCCGCCCCAGTAGTAGCCCGCGCTCAGCGCCGCGAGCACGACCGAGATGAGGCTGCCCCAAACGAATATCGAGTTCCCGAAATAGGGGGCGAGTACGCGGCTGCCGACGATCTCGAGCGACATCAGCACGGCGCCGCTCACGAACACGATCACATTGAGTAGAACCTTTAGCATTCAGCCGTCCCAGCTCTGGTTGTCTTCTTCGTCGACCAGCGTCACGGGCTCGAGCAGATCTTCCGAGATACCTTCGAGAAACTGCGACGGCTGCGAGAGCACCGTGCCCATGCCGCGGTCGAAGATCTTCACGGGGTAGGTGATGTAGAGGTTTTCCTTCGCGCGCGTCGCCGCGACGTAGAGAAGCCGCCGCTCTTCTTCGAGCTCTTCGGGCGTGTTGATGTTGTAGTAGGAGGGAAACCTTCCTTCGAGCGCCCAGATGATGAAGACCGAATGCCATTCGAGGCCCTTGGCCGAATGGATCGTCGAGAGCACGAGCGGCCCTTCGTCGGGATCGACGGCTAGGACGGAGTCCACGCTGTCGTTCGGCGGCTCGAGCGCCATATCGGTGATCAGCCGCTCGAGACTGCGGTAGCGCTCGGTCATGCCGAGAAAGTGCTCCAGGTCTTTCATCCGCTTGGGATAATCCTCGGGATGGTTTTTTTTGAGGATCGGACCGTAATACTGCATCAGATACTGCGCGCTCTCGGCCGGCCGCTCGGGCTCCAGCGCCGCCTCCAGGACCTGCGCCAGTGTCTTGAGGCCGTGGGCGACCTTGCCCTTGGCTTCGAACGAGCGCAGGCGTCCGATCGGATTCGACGCGTCCATGATCCAGTTCGTGATTTTCTGGCTCGCCTGCGGGCCGACGCCTTCGAGCAGAGACAGTACGCGCCCCCAGGAGATCGCGTCCTGTGGGTTGGCGAGCACGCGAAGGTGCGCGAGCAGATCCTTAATATGCGCCGTCTCCATGAATTGAAAGCCGCCGCGCTTCACGAACGGGATATTGTGGCGCGTGAGCTCGATTTCGAGATCGAACGAGTGAAAGCTCGACCGGAAAAGCACCGCGATGTCCCACAGCGGCACGCCTTCTTCGCGCAACTCCAAAACTCTCTGGCAGACGAAGCGCGACTGCATCTGCTCGCTCTCGGCCTGGATGAGCAGCGGCGGCCCGCCTTCCTTCTTGCTCGTGAAGAGATGCTTCTCGTATTTTTCCGACGCGCGGCTGATGATCTCGTTCGTGACATCGAGAATCGGCTGCGTGCTGCGGTAGTTCTCCTCCAGCGAGATGATCTTGGCGCCGGGAAAGTCCTTGGGGAAATCCATGATGTTGCGGAAGTTGGCGCCGCGAAACGAGTAGATGCTCTGCGCGTCGTCACCGACGACCATGACGTTGTCGTGCGCTGCGGCGAGCAGCCGGACGATATCCGCCTGTAGGCGGTTGGTGTCTTGATACTCGTCGACCATGATGAAGCGATAGGTCTCGGAAAGCCGCCGGCGTGTGGACTCGTCTTTTTCGAGGAGCTCTTTGAGCTTGATCAGCAAATCGTCGTAGTCGAGCAGGCCGCGCGTCTTTTTGTATTCGACGTAGCGCTCGTAGAGGCGGAGCAGGTCGTCGAGAAAATCGTAAAGGTGCGGGTAGTCGCGCTCAATCAGGTCCGAGATCGTCCATTGCTTGTTGAGCGCCATGCTGAAGATCTCGCCGACCGTCTGCTTGCGCGGGAAGCGCTTCTCCTTCGAGTTAAGGCCGAGCTCGGTGCGGATCATCTGGATCAGGTCCTCGCTGTCGGGCCGGTCCATGATGGAGAAAGACGGCTCGAGGTCGATCTTGCGGCCGTAATGGCGCAGGACCGTATTGGCGAAAGAGTGAAATGTCCCGCCGGAGACCTTGTCGCAGCGGTTGTCGATCAGGAGGCTCGCGCGCCGGAGCATCTCCTCCGCAGCGCGGCGCGTGAACGTGAGCAGCAGAATGGTCCGCGGATCGACGCCGATATCGATCAGCCGCGCGACGCGGTAGACGAGCGTGCGCGTCTTCCCGGTGCCGGCACCGGCGATGACGAGGCAGGGGCCCTCGACGGTCGTCGCGGCCGCGTACTGCGCGTCATTCAGCTCTTTGCGATAGTCGATGCCCGAGAGTGAACGCGACGGGAGGTCGCTGCGCTTGAGGACGTATTTCTGGGCCAAATGAAGTCTCTCCGGGCTTTTCTTAAGCTACTAATTTTCGTTCCAACCCGCAAGCATTCTTTCTTTTGGCGGCGAACATGATACGAAGGTATTCCAGCTTTCCCTTATGCAGCGCCGGCAAATAATCGTTATCGGTTTCTCTCTGCTGCTCGCGCTTCCCGCGTCAGCCGGAGCGGCGGACATATCGCACCTCAATTCCGAAGTTATCCGCACCGCGACCGAATACCGCGATCAGCTTTTCCTGCAGCAGAAGCTCGAAGACCTGGAAGTCTACCGCCGCCAGCGTGAGGTCGACTCGCGCGCCGGCATGCTGGAGAAGGGCTATATCTCCAAATCCGAATTTGAGCAGAGCAGGACCGCGCTCGCACGCGCGCAGGCGAAGCTCGCCGACACCCAGCAGCGAATCCGAGACGCCGAGACGATCATCGGCGAAGCCGAGGCGCGCACGAGGCTAGCGTCGCTGCCGCCGCTGCCTGCAGGCGGCTACAGCGAGGCGGGAGGGCTCGTGCGCTTCAACGGCACCGCGGCATGGTCGCTCTCTAACGCCGGACAGATCGAGCAGTTCTTCGCCGCGCGCTTCGGCCGGCCTTTGCCCGTCAGCGCGCGCGGCGAGAGCGAGGTGCACCGGCAGATGCATTTCGACCACCGAAATGCCATGGACGTGGCGCTCCATCCCGACAGCCCCGAGGGGCGGGCGCTGATGGATTATCTTCGCAAGGAGAACATCCCGTTCATCGCCTTTCGCGGCAAAGTGGCGGGATCGTCGACCGGCGCGCACATCCATATAGGGCAGCCGTCTCTGCGCCTGACCGGCGTTAAACGATAGCGTCATCTTGATCGAGCCTTTCGGCCGCACTAACATTGCGCCCTGCGGGAGGCACTTATGAAAGACTTGATTGCCGTCGATATCGATGAGTCGATTCGGGGCGTCCGCGACGCCGGAAAAGGACGTCGGGTGTTGTGGCAGGATTCCGAATCGATCGCGTTTTTGAGCCGCGGTCGGAAGCTGCGGACCGACTTCCATGTCGATCCGAGCGACGAGGTGACGCTGCAGATCGCGGGCGAGCAGCGGCTGCACTATCTCACGCCGGAAGGGGAGGAGAAGGTCGCGCTGATCCGTCCCGGCCAGATGCTCCTCTGTCCCGGCGGCGTGCCGCATTCGCCGCGGGTTACCGACGACGCGTGGTTCATTGTCATCGAGCGCAAGCGCCGCGGCGGCGAGCAGGACCGGTTTCTCTGGCGCTGCGCCGGCTGCGGCGAGCAGGTTTACGAAGTCGCGGTCGAGGTCGGCGACTACAGCCAGGACCCGGTCTCGCGCGTGCACGAGCGCTTCTACGGCGACGAGAAGCTTCGCACCTGCAAGCGCTGCGGCGCGGTCGTGCCCAAGCCGTAGCTCATGCAGTCGTATCTGACTTCGCTTCGGCGCCTCGCCGATCGCTACCGCGAGGCGGAGAAACGGATCGTCCTTAGTTATTTCCGCGCACCGCGCCGCCCGCGCGAACACATCCGCTGGCTCAAGGCTCAGGGGTTTAAAGAACATGCGGCGATCCGGCCGCTGCTGAATATCCTCGCGGTCTTGCACGGCCGCATCGACCGCGAAGTCGGCCGGCGCGAGTTCGAGGAGATCGCCGAGAAGCTCGCCGAAGAAACCAAGCACGCAAGGCTCGTGATGGACTTGATCGAAGAGATCGGCGGAAGAAAAATACATCCGCGTCATCTCGTCTGGCTGCCGGAAGACAAGAAGCTTGCGCGTGTGAGGGCGCGCTATTCAAAAACCTTCGCCGCGCTGCTGCACGGATCGAAGGCGCCGAGCGAAAGAGAGATGCGGCGGAAAGACGAGGAGATCGAGCGCGCCGCCGTCACGCTGACGGAAGGCGGCGGCGGAGCGCTTTACGAGG
>DATFWH010000018.1:0-15940 GCA_035259465.1 Binatia bacterium | reverse complement strand
CGGCGCGCCGCCCGCGCTAATCCGCATTCCGTTCGTGATCGAGGGCATGAGCCTGGGGCTCGCCGGCGCGGCGTTGTCGCTCGCGCTGCTGGGCGGGTTTTTTTATCTCGCCGCGTCGGTGCTCCCGCAAGTGACCGGCATTGCTTATACGCAGCCGGCGCACTTTCTAACGCTCGAGGGTTGCGCGGCCCTGCTGATTCTCGGGACGGCGATCGGCGCGGTCGCGAGCCTGTTCGCGGTCGGCCGACAGATCGGACGATGAAGAAGACCGCCGCATGCGTTTCGCTTCTGGCGCTCGCGGGAGCGCTCGCCCACGCGGCGGAGCCGGCGCGCGAGCTCGAAGGCGTCAAACAAAAGATGCAGCGGGAGCGCCAGGGCGTCAGCCAGGCGCAAAAAAGGGAAGGCTCCGTCCTCGGCAGCCTCGCGAAAATCGACGCCGAGCTAGACCGGAAAACCAAAGATCTCAAGCGCGTCAACGCTCTCCTGCAGACGATTCTCGCCGATCTCACGCGCAAGGAGGAGGAGCTGCGAACGATCGACTCCTCGCTCGGTGCGCGCCGGGAATGGATCAAGCGGCGCGCCGCGGCGCTCTACCGCTGGCAGCGCTCTGGCAGCCCGTTCGTGCTCTTGAGCGGCGCGGACAACGCCGCGGAAATGATGCAGCGGCGGCGCTATTTCGAGGCGACGCTCGCGTACGACCGCGCGCAGATCGCGCGCCTCAGCGACGAATCCGCGCGGCAGAAAGCGCTCGCCGAAGAGCTGGAAGAAAAAAGGGCGGCGGCGAGCGCGCAGAAAAAAAATCTTTCCGCGATTCAGGACGCGATTCGGACGGAGCGGCGGAAAAAGGAAGTGCTGCTCGCGTCGGTCAGGCGCGAGAAGGAAAGCCACCAGCGCGCTTTGAAAGAGTTGGAGCAGGCGGCCCTCAGGCTGCAAAAAATGATGGACGAGCTGAACCGCCGCGCGGTCGTCGCAAAGCCGGCGCCGCCAGGAACCGGCTTCGAAGCGCTGCGCGGGAAGCTCGACTATCCCGTCAGGGGGACGCTGACGGGCGGCTTCGGCGCCGCGCGTCATCCGGAGGTTCCGGCCGAGGTTTTCCGCAAGGGCATCGATATCGATGCGCCGTTGGGTGAGGAAGTCAGGGCGGTGGACGCCGGAAAGGTCGTCTTCGCCGACCGGTTTTCCGGCTACGGCAAGATGATGATCATCGACCATGGCGAGAGATACTACACTGTTTACGCGCACTTAGCCGAGCTTTTGAAGAAGGTCGGCGACCCCGTCCAGAAGGGAGAGCCGATCGCCCAGGTGGGCGACAGCGAGTCGCTGGCGGGCAGCCGTCTCTACTTCGAAATACGCAAAGACGGCAAGCCGGTCGACCCCGGACCGTGGTTTCGGAAATGATTAGCAATTTTATTTTGTTTGCGATAAAGTACCGATACATCTTTTTCGCTAGGAGTGTTCCATGAAGTTGTTCGCGCGCCACAAGTCGTCGCTCATCTGGGTTTTATTTTGCCTGACGCTGGTTTTCGTCTTCAGCGGACAGGTAGTTACGAACGTTTCGGCGATACCGCGCGAAGACTACGAGAACCTCGAGACCTTCACGAGCATCCTCTCGATCGTCAAGAAAAATTACGTCGACGATGTAACCTCCAAGGACCTGATCACCGGCGCTATTAACGGCATGCTGAGCTCGCTCGATCCGCACAGCGCGTTTCTCACCCCCGATCTCTACAAAGACCTGCAGATGGATACGCAGGGGAGATTCGGCGGTCTCGGCATTGAGATTACAATCAAGAACGGCGTGCTCACCGTCGTCTCGCCGATCGAGGACACGCCGGCTTACAAGGCGGGCGTGAAGGCCGGCGACCAGATCATCAAGATCGAAGACGAGTTCACCAAAGACATGACGCTCGTCGACGCGGTCAAGAAGATGCGCGGCAACAAGGGCACGAAGATCACGATCTCGGTCAAGCGCGAAGGCATCGCCGAGCTTTTGAACTTCAACCTCGTGCGTGACACGATCCGCGTGCAGAGCGTGCGCAGCCGGGTGCTCGAGGAAGGCTACGGCTACATCCGCTTGGCGCAGTTCCAGGAGCGCACCGATCGTGATCTTCAGAAATCGCTCGAGACGCTGAGCAAGGAGAAGGGTGGCCTCAAAGGACTGGTCCTCGATCTCCGCAACAATCCCGGCGGACTGCTGACGCAGGCCGTGCGGGTGTCGGATATGTTCCTCGACTCCGGCCTTATCGTTTATACCGAAGGTCGGCTCGAGAGCCAGAAGCAGAAATACTTCGCCCACAAAGAAGGCACGTGGAGCAACTTCCCGATCGTCGTCCTGGTGAACGGCGGTAGCGCGAGCGCCTCGGAGATCGTCGCCGGCGCGCTGCAGGACCACAAACGCGCCGTCATTCTCGGCACGAAGACGTTCGGCAAGGGCTCCGTGCAGACGATTCTGCCGCTCGACGATAACTCGGCGCTACGCCTGACGACGGCGCGCTACTTCACGCCCAAGGGGCGCTCGATCCAGGCGACCGGCATCGTTCCCGACATTGTGATCGAGAATCCGATCATCATTCCCGAGACCAAGGTCGAGGACAAAAACCGCCCGACTCTGCGCGAGGAGAATCTCCCCGGCCATCTGCGCAACCCGAACTTGAAGTCCGAGCAGCCGAAGCAGCCGGAGCAGAACTCCAAGCCCGAGCAGACGCCCGACGAGGACAACAGAACCGTCCAGCCGACACCGCCGCCGGAAGGCACGGAAAACGACGCGCAGCTCAAGCGCGCGCTCGAATTGCTCAAGGGATGGGACGTCTTCAAGCAGCTCGTCCTCACGAACAAAGCCGACTGACGCTTGCCCGATTCGATTTCTCGACCGCGTTCTTTGCCGCCGCAATTAGCCCTCCCCTCGGAGGGCTAATTGCTTTATAGTGTCGGTATGGTGACACGGGAAAACGACCTGCCGCTTTTCGCCGAGCAGATTCCCGCCTACCTTACCGTCAGCGAGCTTGCCCAGTCGATCAAGAATTCGCTCGAGCGCGAACCCGGCGAAGTCTGGGTCGTGGGCGAGATCTCCAACTTTCGCATTCCGCCTTCCGGCCATCTCTATTTCACGCTCAAAGACGACAAGAGCCAGATCGGCGCAGTCATGTTCCGCCGCCAGGGCAACGGGCTTGCGTTTGCGCCCGAGGACGGCATGGAAGTCCTCTGCTTCGGCCGCGTGAGCCTCTACGCGGCGCGCGGGGATGTGCAGCTTTATGTCGAGATCATGGAGCCGCGCGGCAAAGGCGCCCTCTATCTCGCCTTTGAGCAGCTGAAGCAGCGGCTCGTCGCGGAGGGTCTCTTCGCGGCCGAACGCAAGCGGCCGCTGCCGGTGCTGCCGTGCTCGATCGGCATCGTCACGTCGCTCCACGGCGCGGCGCTGCGCGACATGCTGCGCATTCTCAACGACCGTTTTCCCGAGCGCCGCGTGGTCGTGCGGCCTGTGAAAGTGCAGGGCGATGGCGCCGCGGGTGAAATCGCCGAAGGCATCGACGATCTCTCCCGCTCCGGTCTCGTCGATGTTATGATCGTCGGCCGCGGCGGCGGGTCGCTCGAAGATCTCTGGGCTTTCAACGAAGAGATCGTCGCGCGCGCGATTTACGCATCGCCCGTTCCGGTCATCTCCGCCGTCGGGCACGAGATCGATTTCACAATCGCGGATTTTGTTGCCGATCACCGCGCGCCGACGCCGACCGCCGCCGCCGAGATGGTCGTAGCGCGCCGCGACGATCTCGCCGACGCGATCCAGGGACTAGCGAGCCGGTTTTTGCGCTGCGTGCAGAGCCGCCTCGCGGTCGAACGCGACGCGCTCGCCGGTCTCGCCAAACGACTCAGCGACCCGACGCGACGGCTGCGCGATAATCAGCAACGCCTCGACGAGCTCTCGCTGAGCCTCTCGCGCCGCTTCCAGGACCATCTCGTTCGCTTCCGCCGGCGCTTGGGGCACGGCGCCGAGCGGCTGAATGGACTCAGCCCGCTCGCGGTCCTCGACCGCGGCTACAGCATCGTCCACTCGGTGCCGGACGGCGCGATCGTCAAAGACAGCGCGGCGTTGAGCGTCGGCGAGCGGCTGCGCCTCACGTTCGCGCGGGGAAAGGCGCTCTGCCGCATCGAAGAAAAAGAATGAACTACGCGTGGCTGATCGCGGCGCTCGTGTTCCTCCGGCCGGCAGCGGCTTGCGCCGAGGAGCTTCTGATCGTCGTCCGGCCGACGCAGGTTTCCCAAGGCGGCGTCGCCGAAATCGTAATTTCCGGCTCGATGCTTGCGGAGTTGAAAGCGCGCCGCGGCGCTGAGGAAACCCCGATTTTTCAGACCGAGCCGGGCTCATACGCGGCGCTTGTCGGCATCGACATGGACGAGAAGCCGGGCAAGGTCGAGATCGTGTTGTCCGGGAGGAGCCCCGACGAGGCTTGGAGCCGTACCGCCGCGATCACGGTGAGGCGCAAAGACTTCCCGCGCGAGGAGATCAGCGTCCCGCCGGCGTTCGATCAGCTCGACGCCGCGACACTGGAGCGCATCAAAAAAGAGCAGGCGACGCTGAAGGCTTTGTGGAAGGTCCGCAGCCCCACCCGGCTGTGGCAGGAGCCGTTCGCAGCGCCCGTCCCTGTGACGGTGAATTCCGCCTTCGGCTTTCGTCGCATCGTCAACGGCCTCGCGCGCGCGCCGCACGAAGGGGTCGATCTCAAAGCGACGCTCGGCGCGCCGGTCGCCGCCTCTAACGACGGCCGCGTCGTGCTCGAAGACAATTTTTTCTTCAGCGGCAACAGCCTCGTCTTGGATCACGGCGGCGGACTGTATACGATGTATTTCCATCTTTCGGAGTTTCGCGTGCCCAACGGCGCGTCGGTCCGGAAGGGTGACGTGATCGGTCTTGCGGGCATGACCGGCCGAGTTACGGGTCCTCATCTTCATTGGGGCGCGCGGCTGAACGGCGCGCGTATCGATCCGCTCGATCTGCTGACGCTCCAGGGACGGGGCCGCAACTCACAATAGGTGCAGCGCATGGCCCAAGAGCCGGAAAAACAGAAATTCGAAACAGCGATGGAAGAGCTCGAGAAAGTCGTCGAGCGGCTCGAATCGGGCGAGCTGTCGCTCGAAGATTCGCTCGCCGCGTTCGAAGACGGTATCCGGCTGGTGAAGTTCTGCAATCAAAAGCTCACCGAAGTGGAGAAAAAAATTGAGCTCTTGATGAAGGACAAGGAAGGCAAGCTCCAGCTGCGGGCTATCGACCGTTGGAGCGATTCCGAAAACGAAGAGTAAGGCTTGTGGCCGATTTCGCCGTCGAACAATATCTCAAACAGCGCCGCGCAATCGTCGACCGCGCGCTGGACCATCACTTCAAGCAATCGGGCCGGCAATCGCAGACTATTCGCAAAGCGATGCGCTACGCGCTGTTTTCCGGCGGTAAGCGCCTGCGGCCGATCTTGATGCTCGCGAGCGGAGACCTCTTCGGCGCCGACGTGAAGAGCGTGATGCCTTTCGCGATCGCCATGGAAATGATCCATACGTACTCGCTCATCCACGACGACCTGCCGGCGCTCGACGACGACGCCTTGCGCCGCGGCCAGCCCACAGTGCACAAGGTTTACGGCGAGGGCATCGCGCTGCTCGCGGGCGACGCGCTCTTGACCGAGGCCTTCCACGTGATGACTGACCCCACGCTTGCACAGCCGCCCGACGGCAAATTGATTTTAAGCGTGGCGCACGAGATCGCACGTGCCGCCGGAGTCGCGGGTATGGTCGGCGGCCAGGCAATGGATCTTGAGGCCGAGGAGCGCGAGGCCGACGTCGCCACGGTCGAGTATATTCATGTGCGCAAAACCGGCGCGCTGATTCTCGCCTCGGCGCGCGCGGGAGCGATTCTCGGCGGCGCCGCGCCCAAGGATCTCAGGCGCGTCGCCCGGTACGGCGAATTCTTCGGGCTTGCATTTCAAGTCGCCGACGATATTGCCGACGTCTCGCAAATTCCCGCGAACGGGAAGGAGATGAAGAAAGCGACGTATCCGGCGGTAGTCGGCATCGCCGCCGCGAAAAGCCGCGCGCGTGAGCTTTTGCGGCAATGTTTGAAGGAACTCGAGCCGTTTGGTAGAACTGCAGAGCCGCTGCGCGCGATCGCGCGCGCGGTCGTCGATCCGGCTGCCGGCAGGGCGCCTTCGGCCGGCAAGCGGCGAGCCCTCGACAAGGACATCAGGAGCTGAGGCGAACATGTCGAAACTTCTCGATACCATCGATAAACCCGCCGACCTGAGAAAGCTCACGGTGGAAGAGCTCCCGGATCTGGCGCAGGAAGTGCGCGAGGAGATCATCTCCGTCGTGTCAGAGGTCGGGGGCCATTTCGCCTCGACTCTCGGCGCCGTCGAGCTAACGCTCGCGCTCCATTATGCCTTCGATACGCCGCGCGACCGTATCGTCTGGGACACCGGCCACCAGGCCTACGCCCACAAGCTCATCTGCGAGAGGCGCAAAAAGCTACAGACGATCCGACAGCTGGGCGGGCTGAGCGGCTTTCTGACACGCGATGAGAGCGAATACGACGTGTTCGGGGCCGGCCACGCCGGCACGTCGGTCAGCGCCGCGCTCGGCATTGTGGCTGCGAAGTCGCTCAGCGGCGAGGATTACAAAGTCATCTCCGTCATCAGCGACGGCGGCCTCAGCGCCGGCCTCACGTTCGAGGGGCTCAACCAGGCCGGCCATCTCGGCAAGGACCTGATCGTCGTTCTGAACGACAACGAACATTTCATCGACAGCCGCGTCGGCGCACTGTCTTCGTTCTTGAGCAAGCAGCTGACGACCGATCTGGCGGTCCGGCTCCAGCACAACCTCGGCGCGCTCATGCGCACCCTGCCCAAGGTCGGCGAAAACCTCTATCAAGTCGCGCGCAAGGTGAAGGAATCGTTCCTCGGCCTGGTCACGCCGGGTTTTCTCTTCGAGGCGCTCGGCTTTCAGTATGTCGGGCCCATCGACGGCCACGATGTCGCGGAGATGATTCAGACCTTCGAGAACGTCAAAAAATTCCAGAACCCGATCCTCGTTCATGTCGTAACGCAAAAAGGGAAGGGTTATCCGCCCGCGGAAAAAGACCCGATCAAATACCACAGCGTGACGCCGTTTCACGTGCTCACCGGCAAGGCGAAAAAGGAAAAAGGCTCGATCCCGAGCTACACAGAAGTGTTCGCCAATGCGCTCATCCAGCTGGCGAAGAAAAATCCCAAGGTCGTCGCCCTCACGGCGGCGATGGGCAGCGGCACCGGGATCGACAAATTCGCCCGCGAGCTGCCCGAGCGCTCTTACGATGTCGGCATCGCCGAGCAGCACGCCGTCACGTTCGCGGGGGGCATGGCGACGGAGGGTTGGATACCCGTCGTCGCGATCTACTCGACTTTTCTCCAGCGCGGCTACGATGAGATTTTACACGATGTCTGCCTGCAGAAACTCCACGTCGTTTTCGCCCTCGATCGCGGCGGGCTCGTCGGTGCCGACGGCCCGACGCACCACGGCGTGTTCGATTTCTCCTATCTCCGTTCGATCCCGAACATCGTTGTCATGGCGCCGAAGGATGAGAACGAGCTCCGGCGCATGCTGAAAACGGCAATCGACCACAACGGGCCGATCGCGTTTCGCTATCCCCGCGGCGAAGGCTTCGGCGTCGAGCTGGAGCCGGAAATCCGACCGCTTGAAATCGGTAAAGGCGAGCTGCTGCGTGACGGAAAAGACATCGCGATCCTGGCCATCGGCAGCGCCGTCATGCCGGCGCTCAAGGCCGCGCAGGAGCTTGCTCCGCTCGGCATCGAAGCCGCGGTCGTGAACGCGCGCTTCGTCAAGCCGCTCGACCGCGATCTCCTCGCCGGCGTGCTGTCTTCTGTTCCGCGCGCGCTTACCGTCGAGGATAACGTGGTTGCCGGAGGCTTCGGCAGCGCCGTTGCCGAGCTCATGGCCGACGAGGGCATTTCGGGCGTAAATCTCCGGCGGCTCGGCGTGCCCGACCGCTTCATCCCGCACGGCACGCAGGACGAGCTCAAGAAACTCTGCGGCTTCGACAAGGACGCGATCGCGCAGGCAGCGATGCAGATGATGCGCGGCGAGCGAAAGAGGAAAAAAGAGACATCGTAAAGCGCGCGCGCCTCGATATTCTCCTGGTCGAGCGCGGCCTCGCCGCGACGCGCGCCGAGGCGCGGCGGAGAATCCTCGCCGGCGAAGTGCTGGTCGGACAGCGGCCGGCGACCAAGGCCGGCGGCTTGGTCGATCCCCGCGCAGTCGTCCTACTCACCTCTCATCACAAGTATGTTGGCCGCGGCGGCGAGAAGCTGGATGCCGCGCTCGCGGCATTTTCCATCGACGTCGAAGGCAAGACAGCGCTCGATGTCGGCGCATCGACCGGCGGATTCACCGATTGCCTGCTCGCCCGCGGCGCCCGCCGCGTCTACGCCGTCGACGTGGGCCGCGGACAGCTCGCCGCGAAGCTGCGATCGGATCCGCGTGTCGTTGTCTTCGAGAAAACCGATATTCGGCGCTTGACCGCCGATCGTCTCCCCGATGCGCCCGCGATCGCGACGATCGACGCGTCGTTTATCTCCCTGCGGTTGATCCTTTCCGCCGTGCGCGCGCTGCTCGCCGAGGGCGGCGAGATCGTCGCGCTCATCAAGCCGCAGTTCGAAGTCGGCAAGAAAAAGATCGGCAAGGGCGTCGTGCACCGCGCCGAGGAGCACGCGCGCGTCCTCGCCGAGATCAAGGCCGCGGCAGCCGCATGCGGCCTCGCGACGCTCGGCGTCGTCGAATCGCCTTTGCTCGGCGCGAAAGGCAACAAAGAATTCTTCATCCACTTGCGGAAAATCGAACGATGAGGCACAAGATTCCATGGACCCGCGCGCGACAAAGCGCGCGTTCGAGTCCGCAAACCGGATGCGATGACGTTCGCAACGAAAATCCGCTGCCCACGCTGCGCCAGCGAATATCCCCCCGGAAAAATCATCAATACCTGTCGATGCGGTTCGCCGCTGACGGTCGAGTACGATGCCGCCAAGATCAAGAGCGCGACGGATCAAGCTGCCTTAAAAACGCGGGAAGCGACGCTGTGGCGCTACCGCGAATTTCTTCCGCTGAATGACGACGGCTATCGCGTTTCGCTCGGCGAGGGCTTCACTCCGCTGCTCGATGCGCCGCGTCTCGCAAAAGAATTCAATCTGAAGCGCCTCTGGATCAAGGACGAGGCGCAAAATCCCACCGGATCGTTCAAAGACCGCGGCATCGCGCTCGCGGTCTCGCTCGCAAAAGAGCTTGCTATCGGCAAGGTCGCGATCCCGTCGGCGGGGAACGCGGGCGCGTCGCTCGCGGCCTACGCGGCGCGCGCAGGCATCGTGGCGCACGTTTTCATGCCGAAGGACGCGCCGCCCGCGAACATCGCCGAAGTCGAGCAATACGGCGCGCGGCTGACGCTCGTCGACGGACTCATAAGTGACTGCGGGCGGCTGATCGCCGAGCGCAAGGAGGCCGAAGGCTGGTTCGACGTCGCGACGCTCAAGGAGCCATATCGCCTTGAAGGAAAGAAGACGATGGGACTCGAGATCGCCGAGCAGCTCGGGTGGGAGCTGCCCGACGTCATTATTTATCCGACCGGCGGCGGCACGGGGCTTGTCGGCATGTGGAAGGGCTTCGCCGAGCTCGAAGCCGTCGGCTGGATCGACGCGCGCCGGCCGCGCATGGTGTCGGTCCAGGCGGAACATTGCGCGCCGATCGTGCGCGCGTTCAACGAAGGCAGGGAAACCGCAGAGCCGTGGAAGGACGCTCGGACGATCGCCTCGGGCCTGCGCGTGCCGCAGGCGGCGGCCGATTTTCTTATGCTGCGCGTCCTGCGAGAGAGCCGCGGCGCGGCGGTCGCCGTGAGCGACGAAGAGATGCTCGCCGACATCCGGCTCGCCGGACGCCTCGAAGGATTATTTTTCTGCCCTGAGGGCGCGGCGGGCATCGCCGCCCTGCGCCGTTTGACGAACGCGGGATGGATCCGTCCGTCCGACACCGTGCTGATCTTCAACACCGCGTCGGGATTGAAGTACCTCACGGCGGTCGGCTCACGAATGTAGCGGTCATGAACGGATTCGGATTCATCCGCGTCGCGCATCGCGGCAGCTCCGGCACGTGTCCCGAGAACACGCGCACGGCGATCGAAAAAGCGGTCGAGAGCGGCGTCGATATGGTCGAGATCGACTGCCAGCTCTCGAAGGACGGGCATGTGGTAATCTTTCACGACGAGCGGCTCGCGCGCACGGCGCGCGCGAAAGGCCATGTCCGCTCGAAGACGCTCAAAGAACTCCAAAAACTTGACATCGGCGCATGGTTCAAAAAATCCTTCAAGGGCGAGCACATCCTGACGCTCGAAGAGGTTCTCGACATCGTCGACGGCCGCGCCGATATCAATATCGATATCAAGGGCGACCCGCAGGGGTCGCTCGGCATCGAGCTCAAGCTGCTATTCATCCTGAGCCACTACGATTATCTCGAGCGGACGGTCTTCTCCGCGTTCGACCACCGCGTGCTGCGCCGGGTGCGCGAGCTCGCGCCGGACACCCGAATCGGCATCCTCCACGGCCGCGAGAATAAGGAAAATCCGTTTCAGCTCGCGCGCGAGCTCGGCGCCGAGTCGCTGCACATCCAGAAAGAGCTGGCCACGCCCCCCGTCGTCGAGCGCTCCGCGCAGATCGGGCTGAAGACGCTCGTTTGGACCGTCAATGAAGTTTCCGAGATGGAAAAATTCTTAAAGCTCGGCGTCGACGGTCTATTTTCCGACTATCCGGAAAAATTTTGGAAGCTGCGGCAGAAAAGATCGGCGGAGTGATGGGCTGGGCGTCCTACTTTCCCATGACGGCCAACGTGTAGCGGTCCGGCGGCAGATAGCGCCACGCGAACTTGAGAAGATCGACGGCGCTCACTTTGCGAATTTCATCGACGTAGCGCTCGCCGAAATCGGCTAGGCCAAAAAGAGCGCTGTCGGTCAGCTCAACCGATTTCGCAAGGAGGCTTTGACGCTGGATCAAGTATTGCCCGATGACGTAATTCTTCGCGCGCTCCAACTCGTCGGGGAGAATTTCTTCCTCGCGCAGCCGCTGGATTTCCCGGAGCATTCCCGCTTTCACGCGCTCGACCTCGGCCCCATCGGCGCCGGCGTACAGGACGAACGCGCCGGCCAGCGGATCATCGAGCGATACTGCGCCCACAGAATAGGCGAGCCCCTGCCGGTCCCTCAGCTCGACAAACAGCCGGCCGCCCATCTGCGACAGAATCGCCTCGAGCACCTTCATCGTGTAATAATCCCGCTGGCCGCGGGCCGGCGCCGCATAGCCTAAAAAGATCTGCGTCTGCTGCAAGTCGACGGCGCGCTTCGCCGCGCGCGGCGTGCGGATAACGATCGAGCGCGAGGGCAGCGCTGGAAGCTTCCGGTTTTTTTCGAGCGAAGACAGCTTCGCTGCAACGAAACGAAGCGTCGCTTCCGCGTCCACGTCTCCGGCGACGGTAACGGCCAAACGCTCGGGAGACAGCAGCCTTCGATAATGCTTGACGAGGTCTTCGCGCGTGAAGCGGGACACCGTGCCCGCCACACCGAAAGGATCGAGGCCGTAGGGATGATCCTCCAAAAGCGTGCGGTAAAAAAATCGCAGGGCGCGATCGGCCGACCGCTCGGTGCGGTTGCGTATCGCGAGCAGGATATCGCGCCGCTTGCGCTCCAGCGCGTCCTCGGGAAAGGTCGGCGCCAGAAATACGTCGAAGAACAGATCGAGTCCATTCCCCGCCTGCTCGGCCGGAAAGCTGCCGGTCAGCGCTATCGTGCTATACCCCGAGTAAGCTCCCAAACTTCCGCCGGCCGCTTCGACGTCGTGCACCAGCTGCGCCGATGACCAGCGGCGACTCCCCTGTGTCAGCATCTCGGCGATAAAATGGCCGATACCGGTATCGTGCTCGTTCTCGACGGCGAGGCCGCCGATCATGGCGGCGTGTGCCGTTACGACCGGCAAGCGGTGGTCTGCGAGAACAAAGATCGTGGCGCCGTTCTCGAGCGTCGCGGAAAGGAGGCTGCCGCTCCGCTGTACGATAAGCGAATTGACTGCGGTGGCGTCGGCGATATCGATATTGTCGATATTCGGCAGCGCGGCTTCCGCCGGCGCCGCGACGGCGATCGTGACGCCCCCAGGATTCAAGAAGCGCTCCGCCGCCGCTTTCAGCGCCGCGGCATCGATCGTGCGAATTTTCCGCACGTAGACATCCTGGTACTCCACATCTCCGTAAAGCGCCTCGAAGGTCGCGAGCTGCCGCGCCGTGCCTTCCATCGTTTCGCGACTGCGTACGAAAGCGCGGTCGAAATTCACATACGCGCGACTAAGCTCTGCCGGCGCGACGGGCTCTCGGCGTAGACGATCGACTTCCCGCATGATAGCGCTGATCGCCGCCGAGACTTTTCCGCTTTCGACTTCCGCATCAACGACGAAGAGGCCGCCTTGTTTGCCGGCAAAAGTCGACGCGGAGACGGAAGTCGCGAGGCCGCTGGCCGTTTTGACGTTTTCCTGAAGGCGGGCGCTTTCGCCGCGGCCGAGGATGAATGCCAGAAGATCGAGCGCGGGCGCGTCGCTATCGCGCGCCGCCGCGCCGGCGAATGCGATCGACAAATAAGCGCGGTCGGTGCGCCGCGTGAGCGTCCGCAATTGCGGCTGTGTCGGCTGCGGCTGCGGCGACTTCGCCGTCACGGCCGCTTCGCCGCCGGCAAGCACGCCGAGGCTTTGCGCGACGGCGGCTTGGAGCCCGTCTGGCGGGAAGTTCCCGGCGACGGAAAGGACCATGTTCTTGGCCGTGTAATGCGCCCGGTAAAATGCGAGAAGCTCTTCGGGCGTTGCGCGCCCGAGAGTTGCGGGATCGCCGATGATCGGCCGTCCGTAAGGATGGGTCCCGAAAAATGCGGCGAACAGTGCCTCGCTTACCTGGACACGCGCACTGTCGTGGTTCTGCTTCCATTCTGCGGCCACGACGCGAATCTCGTTCCGCAGCCGTTTCTCGTCGAGAGCCGGCAGCTCGATGAGACGCGCGAAGCCCGCCAGACCCTCGGCGAAAGCCGCTGCCGGCACAACCATGTGATAGACGGTATAGTCTCGCGTCGTAAAGCCGTTGATCCTGCCGCCCAGCCGCTCGATCTCGACCGCAGCTTTGCCGTCGGTCGCGCCGCCGAAGAGCAGATGTTCGATCAGATGCGCGAAGCCGATCTGTTCCGGCCCCTCGTCGGCTGAACCGGTCTCCACCCAAAGCTGCACCGCGACCAGCGGCGAAGCGGCATCGTGCCGCGTTACGACCCTAAGTCCGTTCGGCAGAACGAATCGTTCCGCCGCGCCAGCGGCGGGCGTCGCGGCACAGAGCAGAAAGGCTAAAAGCCACAACCAAAAGCGGCGTTGGGAAGGCAATCTGTTCACGCGGAGCGGCTGCACGGAATTTGCCGTACACCAACCTATCCGCGGGTTAAAACCGCGTCAAGACGGCCCTCATCGTGCTTGACTTGCCTCGGGAATCGGGTAGAATTGTCACGCTTGAAGAGTCACGCAGCGGTATGTGGAGCGGGGGTGATTCGACTTAATGACCGGAATACGCGTAAGAGAAAACGAATCCATCGAGAGCGCTATTCGGCGCTTCAAAAAGCTGTGCGAAAAGGCCGGCATCTTGGCGGAGTTGCGCAAGCGCGAGCATTACGAGAAGCCCAGCGTCAAGCGCAAGAAAAAGGCGATCGCGGCGAAGAAAAGAGCGCTGCGCAGAGCGCGCAGCCATTACTTTTAAAACGCCGCGCCTAGGCGCCGCGTCACGGGAGTGGGACTCAAGGCCGACATTCAGGACGGGATCAAGACCGCCATGAAAAGCGGCGACCGGGTCGTGCTTTCGACGCTGAGGCTTCTATCGTCGGCTCTGCACAACGAAGAGATCAAACAGCACCGAGAGCTTAGCGACGACGAGATTCTTAAGACCGTAGCCTCTCTCACGAAACAGCGGCAGGAGTCGATCGAGTTCTTCCGCAAAGGCGGAAGGACCGATTTGCTCGAACAGGAGGAGGCTGAGCTAGCGGTCTTGCGCCGATTTTTGCCCGCGGCCATGAACGAGGACGAGGTCCGCGCGGCGATCCGGAATTCCATCGATGAGGTGGGCGCGAAGGGGATTCAGGACCTGGGGCGGGTGATGAAGCAGGTGATGCCCAAGGTTGCCGGCCGCACCGACGGCAAACGCGTCAGCGAGCTGGCCAAAGAAATGTTGAGTTGACGCGCTTCGCCCGGCTCTGCGAGACGGCTTTGGATTGACCCGCCGGTGAATACCGTAGACTTGATCTTACTTGCCGCTCTCTTCCTGTTCGCGCTCCGCGGCTACTTTAAAGGACTTTTCCGCGAAATCTTTTCTCTTATCGGGCTCGTCGCCGGATTTCTGCTCGCGGCGCGCTACGACGAGCAGCTCGCTGCGTTCCTGGCGGAGAGCTGGAAGACCTCGTTTATTTTTCTCCGCGCGGCATCTTTCGTCGCGATCTTTTTCGTCGTCTCTTTCGCCTTCAATCTCATCGGCTGGCTGCTTAACCGCTCAGCCGGCGTTTTGTTTCTTCAAAGTCTCAACCGCGTAGGCGGCGTGGTGGTCGGCGCCGGAAAAGGCGCCGCGCTCATCGGGCTCGCGGTCCTGTTTCTCGTCTCTACGCCGCTCATGCCGCCGCGTGCGCAGGCCAATCTCGGCCACTCGTATCTCGGCGGGAGTTTTCAGCACCTCGCGCAGCAGTTGATTGCGCTCGGCAAAGCCAGGTTTCTGGAGCCGGCGGAGTCGCGCGCGGTCGAGCGCAACACGGCGAACGAAAGACGCGGCGTATGATTCCGGACGAGACGATTTCCAGAATCCGCGAGCGCGCCTCCATCGTCGAAATCGTTTCGGATTACCTCACCCTCAAAAAAGCCGGCCGAAACTATATGGGGCTGTGCCCCTTTCACTCGGAGAAGACTCCCTCCTTCACCGTCAACGAGGAAAAGAGCATATTCCGTTGCTTCGGGTGCGGCGCCGGCGGCAGCGTATTTCATTTCCTCATGCAATACGATCACCTTACTTTCCCCGAGGCGGTCGAGCGCGTCGGCAAGCGCTACGGCATCGAGGTCGAGCGTCTTCAGTCGCCCGGCGCGAAGCGCAGCGCCGAAGAGAAAGAGGCGCTCTACCTGCTTAACGAGCGCGCGGCGAGCTATTTTCAGGAAACGCTTTACGGCCCCGGCGAGGGAAGGCGCGCGCTCGAATATCTGAAGGAGCGCGGCGTCGACGAGCGCATGGGGCGGCGCTTTTATCTTGGATACGCGCCGCAGTCCGGCCCAGGGCTCGCGGGGTATTTGAAGAAGCAGGGCCTATCGCTCAAGGATGCGGTTCGCATCGGCCTGGTGAGCGACCGGGGCGGCGAGCGCTACGGCGAGAAGTTTTTCGGCCGGGTCATGTTTCCGATCGCCGATGCGGCCGGAAAAATTGTCGGCTTCGGCGGCAGGGTGCTGGGGCAGGGCATGCCCAAGTACTTGAACTCCTCCGAGACGCCGCTCTTCCGCAAGCACGCAACCGTCTACGGCTTGTTTCAGGCCAAAGAATCCATCCGCGAAAGGGACCGCGTCATCGTCGTCGAGGGCTACCTCGACGTTGTCGCGCTCGCGCAGTTCGGCATCGGCGATGTCGTCGCGACGCTCGGCACCGCGCTCACCCCGGACCACGTGCGCCTGCTCGGACGGTATACGAAGAACATCATCGCGCTGTTCGACGGCGACGCCGCCGGAAGAAAAGCGGCGGCGCGGAGCTTCGAGATTTTCGTCGAAGCCGGCCTCATAGGGCGGGGCGCGTTTTTGCCCAAAGATCACGACCCCGACAGCTTCGTCCGCGCCCATGGAAA
>DATFWH010000017.1:0-4201 GCA_035259465.1 Binatia bacterium | reverse complement strand
GCTCGCTCGAGCCTCCGATCACCATATGGCCGCGCGCGCGGCCGATCGCGTCGAGCTCATCGATGAAAATGATCGCTGGCGCGTTCTCGCGCGCCTGCTTGAACAGATCGCGCACGCGCGCCGCGCCGACGCCGACGATCATCTCGACAAACTCCGAGCCGCTCATCGAGAAAAACGGGACGCCGGCTTCGCCCGCGACCGCCCGCGCGAGCAGCGTCTTCCCCGTCCCCGGCGGCCCGATCAAAAGGACGCCTTTCGGCGCCGCGCCGCCGAGGCGCGTGTATTTGGGAGGATCCTTGAGAAAGTCGACGATCTCGACCAGCTCGTTCTTGGCCTCGTCGATGCCGGCGACGTCGTTGAACGTCACCTTCGCTTCCTGCGTCTGATCGTAGCGGCGCGCGCGGCTCCGCCCGAAGCCCATGATGCCGCCCAGCCCGCCGCCCTGCTGCGCCGCGCGCCGGAAAAGCCAGACGTAAAAGCCGATGAACAAGAGCGCGGGAAGGAATCCCAGCAGATGACTCGTCCAGGAGCTTCCGTCTTCGATCGGCTTCGCGCTGATCTCGACGGCGTGTTCGATCAGATACGACTCGAGGTCGGGACCGACAAAACTCGGCAGCGCCGTCTCGAAGTTACGAGACGTCGTCGGTGCCGCGCTCGCGAAGATACTGCGCGGATTCGCGCCCGGAGGCACGGCGTCCTTGGCGGCTTTCTGATCCGCCGCCGGGCTGCCGGTCTTCATCTTGACGGACGGCGGATAGGTGACGGGCGCTGTGAAGCGCCCCGTGATCGAGTCGCCATGGCTATAGATGGACTCGACGTTGCCGCGGCCAACCTCTTCCTTGAACAGTGTATAAGGGACGGTGATCGGCGCCTCCGGTCCCGGCAGGAGGAGCCGCGCGAGCAAATAGTTCGCCGCGAGGATCGCCAGCAGCCACAGCCAGGTTTTCCCCGGGGGCATCTTCGGCGCGGGCGGTTTTGCCGGCGGCTGAGGGCCTCCGGCAGGCGAATCGCGCCGCGGCTGCTGTCCCGGCAATGCCATCAAAGCCTCTACAGTTCGCCTATCATCTATGTACCCTAAAACAAGGGACGGGTGGAAAAGATGAAACTCAGGCTTATTCGTTCAGGCGCGCGAGCGGCCGTAGCGGCACACGCGTACATTGGAGAATGTCAGGGGTCGTAGATCGGAGGGACGCCGCCAACGGCTGCGCGGTTAAGCCGTCATGATTTTACCGGTACGCACCTGGTCTGCGACCATGTGCAAGCGCGGTAGAAGCAGGCGCCTCACGATATGCGCCCAAGAATACTGCTCGGCGGTCGCCCGCCCGGCCCTGCGGAGCGCACGATCCTTCAGCGGATTGGCGCGCAGCTCTTGAAACAGGGTAACGAATTCCCATGGATCGCTCGTCTCAAGGACGAGCGCGTTTTGGCCCGGAACGGCATAGTCCTCTCCGGTCGCTCCCGTGCATGCCACTCCGCCGGCCGCCATCGTTTCAAGCCCGACGAGCCCGAACGGCTCCCGGCCACTGTTGGCGAGAACCGCGGAAGAGCCACGGAACAGCAGCCGGCAGCTCTCCGGCCCGAGAGGCGTGCGCAAATCCACGATGTCGGCTTCGTCGATCCCTTCGAGCGCGTCGAGCAGCCCGTCGACACCCTGAGTGCGGCTGCTGTGCCGCAGCACTCTAAGCCCGGATGCCGCCGCCTGCGCCAGCACCTCCGAACCGTGCGCTTCGCTGCCGCCGCGCGCGAGCAGCAGCGGTCGCCAGCCAAGCTTCTTGAGCATGCGGACCGTTTCGACCGCGAGCAGCCAGCGCTTGTCGGGGTCCCAACGGGCCACTTTTGTGAGCAAAGTCCGGTTCCGCACACGCGTGCGGAACTCTGCGAGCGCATCCCGGGGCGGCGGCAGGAAGGCTTCCGCGGTGAGGCCGTTCGGGATGACCAACGGGTTCACCCCGCACGTCCACAGGATCTGTTTCATATAGCGGCTTACCGTCGTGATCACGGCGGCGGCGTCCAACTGCGCCCAGTCGATGCGATCGAAGGAAAAAGTGTTGTTGGCGTTCCAAAAGATCGTGGTTTGCGGACGGCGCTTGGCGCCGCGCAACAGCCAGTCGAGATGGAGCACCGTGTCGACCGTCTGCCATTCTTCCGCCAGCACTACGGCCCGGCCGCCGCGTCTGAGATGCGGTAATAGAATTTCGCGGGAAAGAAATGGCGGCAACGAGCGGGAATAATCCGCGTGCTTGCCTTCTTCGCCGTCGTAGACGCCGCCGGGATGATATTTGCTGATCCACTGGCACCAGCGGTGCAGCCAAAGGCGGCCGTGATTTTCATGACCGGGCAGATCGGGATCGCCGATAAACCAGAGATGGGTCTCGAAGCCGGCATCCGCGAGCGCTTTGCTGAGGCCGGTGATGCGGCTGGAGATGCCGCCGGCTCGCGCGTAGCCGTCGGGTCCCTCGAAGCTCAGAATGTGAAATTGCAGCTCTGCGGGTGAAGTCAGATCGGCGGGGGTACCGCGCGCTTCCATCCTCTATCCTCCCGACAAACCCGGGCGTGCACCGGTCTCGCTGGCGATCGGTATCCGGTTTTTTTTACGAGCAAGCGGCCGCAGGCGTATATTGGACTTTGGTCCAATAAAGCAGAAATGTCTAGTAGGCTCGAAAAATATTTCTTACGTGTCGAGGATTAGCGGTTGAACATCGGAGCGAACCATCCGCCGCCTGGCCCAGTCCGTTCGGCCGCCTGCGGCGGTCCCCAGGTGTCAGGCTCATATTCATGGACCGGAACCACATTATCCAAAACCGGATCGACGATGCGCCAGGCCTGCTCGACGTAGTCCTGACGCGCGAAGCGGGCGGAATTCCCCCGCATCGCGTCGAACAAGAGTTCTTCATAAGCGCCCATCTCCGCGGGATCGGAGTGCTCGCTGATGACGAGCTCAATTTCCTCTCCTTCGGTGGCATCGCCGGCTTTCTTCACCGAGGCCCCGACCGCGATCATGAGATTGGGCGTCACCCGAAAGCGGAAATAATTTCCCGGCGGCGGCATTTCCGTAAATACCGCCGGCGGCTGGCGCAGCTTGACGACGACTTCCGTCGCCGTTACCGGGAGACGTTTGCCGGCGCGGATGTAGAACGGCACTCCTTTCCACCGCCAGGAGTTGATGCCGAGCTTTAGAGCGACAAACGTCTCCGTGGATGAATCCGGGCGGACGCCCGGCTCATCGCGGTAGCCGCGAAATTGACCGCGGACGATGTCATGCGCTCCGAGCGGACGCATGCCTTTAAGCACTTTCACCTTTTCGTCGCGCAGCATTTCGATGTCGAGCCCAGGCGGAGGCTCCATAGCGATGTTCGTTAGAACCTGGAGCAGATGGTTCTGTACGACATCGCGCAGCGCGCCGGTCTGATCGTAGAACTTGCCGCGGCCCTCGACTCCGAACGCTTCCGCCATCGTGATCTCGACGCTCTCGACGTACTGCCGGTTCCACAGCGGCTCGAGAAACGAGTTGGCGAATCGGAAGAACAGCAGGTTCTGAACCGTATTTTTGCCTAGATAGTGATCGATGCGAAAAACATTCTCCTCACTGAAGGTGTGGTGCACCACGGCATTGAGTTTCTTCGCCGTCGCGAGGTCGCGTCCAAAAGGCTTTTCGATCACGACCCGCGCGCCCCGAGCGCACCCGGAGTCTCCGAGCTGGTGAATTACGGTCTCGAAGAGGCTGGGCGGAATCGCGAGATAATGCAGCGGGTGCTTCGCTCCGCCCAGCTCGCCGCGCAGTCGCTGGAATGTCGCCGTGTCGGCGTAGTCGCCGTCGATGTAGCGAAGGCGGCGGCTGAGCTGCTCGAAAGCTTCTGCGTCGAAGCTGCCGTTGTGTTCGACACTGTCCCGCGCGCGGGACTTGAGCTGCTCCAGCGACCACCCGGCTTTGGCGACTCCGATGACGGGAACATCGAGATGGCCGCGCTTCTCCAGCGCCTGCAGCGCGGGGAATATTTTTTTATGCGCGAGATCGCCCGTCGCGCCGAAGAACACCAGCGCATCGGCCCGGACGGCTCCGTTGTCGGAGATTTTCTCGGCTTTTCCGCTCAAGATAAACTCGACCAAGTCTGAGTGCGCTTCTTTTCATATCATTCGACGGTCTACATACAAGCCCGCCGTATGGTTCCCTTTTCGTCCGGCCTTGCGCGAAAGACCGTCC
>DATFWH010000016.1:0-3545 GCA_035259465.1 Binatia bacterium | reverse complement strand
TAAGAATCGCGGAAAAGTGCTGGCCGGATTTTAAACGCCTGCCGGACTTTATCGCGCCCTGGGCTGGCGGACCCATTCGTCTAGACGGATGCTCCCGAGATGCGGATTACTGCCGGGCACCAGCGAGCGGTCGTCGACCCGAGTTCCGTAATATAGCGCCTGTGGATCGCTCGCGACCTCCCGCGGGTCCTTGGTCGCCTTGAGATAGCGCGCGACGAATTCGCTCAGCGGCAGCCGCTCGGGACCCGCGATCTCGATTGTGCCGTTCACAGGCGAGCCGAGCGCGGTCTCGGCCACGGCCTTGGCGACATCTTCGGCGGCGATGGGCTGGAAGCTTGCGTTCGGGAGGCGGACGCGTTTTTGTTCGGCGCCGCTCTCGGCGATCGCGCCGAGAAATTCGAAGAACTGCGTCGCCCGAACGATCGTGTACGGGATGCCCGAATTTTTGATGAGCCGTTCCTGCGCGAGCTTGGCGCGGAAATAGCCGCTGTCCTGCAGCCGCTCGGTGCCGACCACCGAGAGGGCGACGTGATGCCGGACGCCGGCCTCTTTCTCCGCGCGCGAGAGATTGCGGGCCGAGTTCTCGAAGAAAGCGAGCACCGCGGCGTCTTCCCAATTCGGAGCGTTCGACACGTCCACGACCACCTCCGCGCCGGCCAGCGCCTCGGCCAGACCTTGACCGGTCGTGGTATCGACGCCGGTCTTCGGCGAGGCCGCGAAAACCTCGTGACCCTTGGCGGTTAGGTTTCTCACGACCTTACTTCCGATGAGGCCACTGCCTCCGATAACGACGATTTTCATTTTGCGCCTCCTACTTTCGAGGTTAAAACTTACTTCACAGGGATCAGCGCCGGAGCGCCCTTGTCCTTAAGCAAAACGACGACAAACTTGGCCGGCTGAGTTTTGCTGGCGTTTCGGCCGACGACGTGAATATCGCTCGGTCCTTCGTAAAACGTATCTCCCGGTTTCAGCGTGACTTCCTTCCCGCCTTTCACCTGCATCACGATGGAGCCTTCTAGCACGTAAACGAACGCATGCGCGTTGTGCCGATGCACGGGGTCCGCCCCGCCGGGCGGATATTCCACCTTGAGCATCAGCCCTTCCTTCCCGGGAAAATCCTTCAGATCTTTGGACATGAGCGAGTCGACTTTCGCTTCCTGGGCGAGCAGCGGGCCGCCCATGAGGCAGAAGAGAAATACCAGGATTATTTTTTTCGGCATGGTCGACCTCCCTGAGGATGCACGTGGATCTTCGGCCGATTTACTTAGTAAGTCGGGATTTGAGGTTAAACCTTGTCACGAACGCGCGGGATGTCAAGGTGGGAAGGCGGAGAAATTCGCGATCGCGGGGGCGCTAGCCCGCCTTGGCGAACCCTTCGTTTACTTCTTTTTCGAAGGCTAGAAACTTATTTACGCTCGGGCGCGCCTCGATGCGCTTGTAATGCGCCGCGACGTTCCGGAAGCCCGAGATATCGACCTTCAATTGCTTCGCGCGGCGGCAGCACCAGAAAAAATGCGCGTCCGGCGCGGTGAAATGATCGAAGAAGTATTCGCGGCCGGCGAGCTGTTCGTCGCCGAATTGGAAATTCTCCAGCAGCGCCTCGGTGGCGAGCTTGACCACGCTCTCGTGCGCGGCCGGGTCCTCGACGACCTTGCCCGGGCTGCCGACGCGGCTAAGATACGGGTGAATGCCGCTGGCGCACCAGCCGTGCAGCGATATCGCCTGCGCCTCGCTCCACGGATCGGCGGGCAGGAGCTTCGCCGCGGGGAAGGTCCGATGCACCCACAGATGGATCGCGACGTTCTCCGTCAACACCCTGCCGTCGACCACGAGCGACGGCACCTTGTGCTTCGCGTTGATCTTCAGATACTCGGGCGTGAAATGCTCGCGCTTGCGGTAATTGAGCGAGCGGACCTGAAACTTGGCGCCCGCCTCCGTCAGCGTGACGTAGGGCGCGAGCGCGCACGTGCTGGGAGCGTAGTAAAGCGTGATGTCCATAAAAGCGTCTCCTTCTGATTGGCGAATATGCTCCGAATGTATTCCCGGAGCGCGGCGAGTGCAATTAGAATAATGTCGAGTGTTGACTTGAGCTAAGTCGAATGGGGCAACATTCAAAAAGCAAAATTTTTTAAGTTCGGCCAGGATGCTCGCGGAGATCGGCGTGAGCCCGAGAATATTAGAGTTATGTTAATATGTGCACGTCGAACAGATTTCCCTGCCCGCGCGCCGAGAGGACTTCGAGCTGTTTTTTATACAGGCCGAGACCGTAGCGCTCTTCGTCACGGCGTGTGCCGGAGGCGTCGAGATATTCGAAAGCGATTTTGCGCCCGTGCTTGACGAGCTTGAGAAAGCGGCCGCCCCGCGCGTCGACGATTCCCCCGACGAGGCGCAGCGCCTCGTGGAGGCTGCCGGGATCCGGCGTCCCGTCCGCGTCGGTCTGCCGCTTCCTGCCGAGCCGATCGAGGCGGGCGATATCTTCCGCGAAGTAGCTGCGCTCGAACTTCCCGTTCTTCTTGGGCGGGCCGTCGGCCGCGCCGCCGTTATGATGGCTCGCCGCCCGTTGAACCCCGCGCACGGTGTAAACACCGTCGGCCAGGCTGATCTCGAGGCTTTGGATAAAGAGCGAATCCAAATCCCCTCCGATCGCGCGGAGCGCAGCGGCGAAGCTGAGCCCCAGCCCCACCGGTGAGTCCTCAAATGACATGTGCGAGCGGAGCATAACATAAATCGAATATTTTTTGTATTCATTTTGTAAAGCGCTCGGCGACGCACCCTTTTTTCCCCCGTCCGAGCCGTGGTATGCATTTCGATACGGCATGAAGGGCCTTCTCTTAAAATTCGTCCTGCTGGTGGCGATATTTCTGCCCGCCGTCGCCGCGGGGGCCGAGCGGAAGCCGCCGCCGTCGCAAGCCGCGCTGAACGCGATCAGAGACCGCGGGCGGCTGCTCGCCTTCATGGACCGCGCCGCTTGGGTTTGCACGGATAGATTTCGCGAGCGGTACAAAGGACCCCCTAAAGAACGTGGAGCGTTCATCGCCTACGTCGACAACGGGGTTTACAAAGTCGCGTTCGGCGCGGGCAGCGAGGACGGCAAAACGTTTCTCACGAGCTTCGAGGGAATATACGATCAGCAAACCGCCCGCTGCGATATCGACACCTTCGATCCGCCGAGGCAGGACGCCGGCTGGCTCAGAGAAGCCTACGCCGCGATCCAGCTCGCCAGCAAAGCCTTCAAAGCCGATCCGAATGTCGAGGCGTACAATTACGCCGTCGTGCCGGAGAGCGCGGAGGAGATCAACGTCTATTTCTACCCCGGCACCACCGGTCAGGTGCCGGTGTTAGGCGCCGACGCGAGAATCTCTGTCCGCGGCGACAGGACGGAAGTGACGCGCTACCACATCGCCCTACTGAAACAAGTGCCGCCCGACAAGAAAGGCGACGAACTCGTCGCTTCCATGCATACGCATCTGCTCGACAATCTGCCGAACCCGCTCGACGTTCTCTACGTCATGAACCGCTGGATAAAAGTGCCGGAATACATTATC
>DATFWH010000015.1:0-4877 GCA_035259465.1 Binatia bacterium | reverse complement strand
CCGTCGAGATCGCCGGAAACGCGATCGTTCGGAGCGCGTTCTCCGCTGCGAGCGCTAAAGAGTTGGTATAGCAAGCCGCCAGCTGCGCCGACTTGTCCTGGCTTTGGCTGTAAACCGGCCCGACCGTGTGAATCACGCATTTCGCGGCCATGCCTCCCGCCGTCGTCAGCACCGCCTGGCCAGTCGGCAGACCGTCGGGGTAGCGCGTCCGGCGGATCTCCTCGCAGGCTTTTTTAATCTCCGGCCCGCCCGCGCGATGGATCGCGCCGTCGACTCCGCCGCCGCCCAGAAGCGTGCTGTTCGCCGCGTTGACGACCGCGTCGACTTCTTCCCTCGTGATGTCGCCGACTTTCACGGCCACGCGGCCGTTCAGGAAGGTCTTGAGCTCACTCCCGCTCATCTTCCCAGGCGAGTCCGTGCTTCTTTTTGTTGTTGCACTCTTTGCACGCGGCGACGACGTTGCCCTTGGTGCTCTTGCCGCCGCGGACGAGCGGCACGATATGGTCCATCGTCAGCGCCGACGCGGGAAACTTCTTTCCGCAATAATGGCAGATGCCGGCGGCGCGCCGGCGCTTCCACCACTGGCTCGCGCGCAGCTCGCGCGCCTTCGCGCGCTCGCGCCGCACATCCTCCTCACCGACGATGACGTCAAAAGGCGCGCCGCTCTCGCTCACAGGCGAGCCCATTTCTTCAGAGACCTGAGATAAATCGCAAACCCGACGGCGACCAGCAGATAAAAAGCCGTGCCGAGCATCGACCAGCGATTCGCCGTATCGAGATAATCTTTGAATTCCCAGGCGGCGAAGCCGAAAAAGAAAACGACCGCGGTCGTGATGAGAATCTTATGCGCCGTCAGAAGTCTCACGCCTAAAGCTTATCACAGGCCGTCGCCGAAATCAGGGGCGCCGATTGCCCGCGCCGCGGCTCTCGGGTAGGCTTTGTCGAACCAAGGAGGTTGAAATGCAGAAACAAGCGATCCGCACCGATGGCGCGCCCAAGGCGATCGGCCCCTACGAACAGGCGATCCGCGCAAACGGCTTCGTCTTCACGGCGGCGCAAATCGCCATTGATCCGAAAACCGGCAAACTTGTCGAGGGCGGCGTCGCGGCCGAGACACGCCGGGTGCTGGAAAATCTCCGCGCCGTGCTCGAAGCCGCCGGAGCCTCGATGGAGTCGGTCGTCAAAGCGACCGTGTTTTTAAAGAACATGTCCGACTTCGCGGCGATGAACGAAGTCTACGGCGAATATTTTGGCGCCACGAAGCCGGCGCGCGCGACCGTCGCCGTCGTCGAGCTGCCGCGCGGCGCGCTGGTCGAGATCGATCTCTGCGCCGCCGTTTGACTTTACTTTGCCGCCGGAGCCTTGGGAGTCTCGGCCTGCGCCGCGATCGCGATCTCGGAGGCGCCGGCCTTCTTGATGACCGACAGCACCCAGACCGCCTCGCCCAGCGGCACGTTGCGGTCGCCGCGCAGGATGACGATCTTCTCGCCGCCGACGCTCAGCACGCCGCGTAGCGTCGCCTCGAGGTCGTCTTTCGGAACTTTCTTCTGATTCACATAGATGTCGCGCTCCGGGGTGAGCGTGACTGCGATGCCGCGCGGGGCGGTCTCGGTGCGCGCCGCCGCCGGCAGATTGACCTTGCCGCCCGACTCGATGATGGCGGAGCTCGTGATCATGAAGATGATCAGCAGGACGAGAAAGATATCCGTCAGCGGCGTGATGTTGATCTCCGCGACGATGTCCTCGGTGCGGTTCGGATCGGAAGGACTAAGAGCCATGGCTACGCGATCGTGCTGTAGAGGAGCCTCATCGCCTGCGCGCGGCAGGCGTTGGCGATGGTCGCCACCCGGATCTGGAAATAATTGTAAAAGACGAGCGCGATGATTGCCACCCCGAGCCCGAGCGCCGTCGCGACGAGCGCCTCGGAGATGCCGGCCGCGACGACCGAAAAACCGCCGGTGCCGACGACAGCCATGCTCTCGAACGCCTTGATGATGCCGACGACCGTGCCGAGCAGCCCGATGAACGGCGCGCTGCTCGCGACCGTGCCGAGAATCCACAAGTTCTTCTTGAGCTTCTGCCCCTCGGCCAGGATCGCCTCGTTCATGAACGCAGTCGAGCGCTCGAGATTCTCCGCGTCGCCGTGCGTCAGCGCGGCGAGAAAAAGCCGCGCCGCCGCGAGCTGCTGGTTCTGGCGGCAGAGCGCCATCGCGAGGTCTTTCCGTCCCTGCTTGACCGATTCCAGGAGCGAATCGGCCATGTGCTCCGACGCGCCGCCCGCGTCGCGCAGCGCCCAAAGCCGCTCGAGAATCACCGCCACGCTCAGGATCGACATGACGATCAGCGGATACGTGGCGAGCGCGCCGCGGTTGATGATTTCTATGAAGCTAAGCGGTTGCATTCTGCTCCCTTCGACTTAAGAGGCCAGACTACCGACGGCGGAGTGGATCGTCAAGCGCGCGGCGGGCACGAGATGACGAGGAGTGTTCGGCGCTGCGATTGGTAGTTTAGATCGCAGAGATTTTATCTTTGCACGCGGCCGTTCATCGACTCGGGGATCAGCATCGATTCCGAGATATCCCGCACCGACGGCGTTCCCGTCATGATGAGAACCCGCCGCATCTCTTCCGTGAGCAGATCGATGACGCGCGCGACGCCTTCGGCGCCCGCCGCGCCGACGCCCCAGCCGACCGGGCGGCCGACGAGCACGGCCTTCGCGCCGAGCGCGAGCGCCTTGACGATATCGCCGCCGCTGCGTATGCCGCTGTCGAGCAGGACCGTAGCGTTTTTCCCGACCGCGTCGACGACCTCCGGCAGCGCCTCGATCGCCGCGCGGTTGAAGTCGAGAATCCGGCCGCCGTGGTTCGAGACGATGAGCGCGTCGGCGCCGGCGTTGACGGCGTCGCGCGCGTCGAGCGCCCCCATGATGCCTTTGATGACGACCGACAGCGAGACGCGCTGCTTAAGCCACTCGATATCTTTGAGCGACGCCTTCTGGCCTTTGCGGGGTTTGCCGTCCTTGGTCGAGAGCGGCACTTCGTCGCCGATCTTGACGGGCTGCACGACGTCCATTGTGATGCCGACCGCGGCGAAGCCGAGCGCTTCGGCTTGTTTCGCCTGCTCCAGCACCGCGTCGCGCCCGCGGCTCAGATAGCCCATGAAGACGAGCGGCGCCGTCGTCGCCTTCGACCAGTCGCGCGCCTCGAATTTTGCCGCGTGGCTCACGAACATCATGACGCCGCGCTTGCCGGCGCCTTCGGCGACCTGCCGCTCGGCGTCGTCGCCGATCAGGCTGAAGCTTCCGACCGGCGCCACCATCGCCGGCAGCGGCAGCTTGCGCCCGAAGAGCTCGATCGAAGTGTCGGGATCGTTGATGTCGTGGAAAATTCTCTGCCGGAAGAGATAGCGCCCGAGCAAACGCTGGTTCCGCCGCATCGTGGAGGCGCTCTCGGCGGCGCCCATGAAGTGATGCCACGCCTCGGCGGGCATTCGATGCCGCGCGAGCTCGCGCAGATCGCGGAGGCCCATCGCGGCGAGCGGCTTTTCTGCGGGCGGCATCAGTTGGAGGAGACGATCTCCCACCAGTTGCGGCCGGGATCGCTGAGCAGAAACGAAGTTCGGCCGCCGTCGCGCGTCACATCGCGCAATTCGGTCAGGCCGAGGTCTTTGCCGGTCTCGACGAGCTTGCGGTGCGCCTCTTCGACCGCGCCGGCGGATTCGAGACCGATCGTGAAGCGGAAATTAGGCGAGAACGCTTTCCACTCCGGCCGCACGGCGCAGACGACGTACGGCTTGCTCGCGGGATGCTTCACGTAGATCACGTGCGGGTTCGCCTGATGGACTTCGAGACCCAGCGCGTCGCGGTAGAAATTCCAGGACTGCTGGAGGTCGGAGCACGCGAGCGTACCGTGCGTGAAGCCTTGCGGCACGTAGCCGCGGCCGGGGAAACGGTCAGCGGGGTAATTTTTTTCCCAATGCGGCGCGCGCACGCCGCCGGCGCGCGTCTTCCACACGTCCTTGCGCAGCGCCTCGGCGTAGCATTCGATCTCCCAGCCGTTGGTGCCCGGCTCGAGAAAATAGACCGAGTAGGAGCCGTGGCTGTAAGTCGGCTTGCCGATCTGGTCGATTTTGTACTGGTCTTTGTGCGCGGCGAGATATTCGTAGGCCGCGTCGACCTCTGCCGTGGTCTCGACGCGCACGCCCCAGTGATTGTGCATCTGCTTCGCCGGCGCGTCCGGCCCGGCCTCGTGGATGGTGAGGAGCCAGTCGGTGTTCGGATGCTTGAGCGTGACCTGCCCCGCCTGCTCGCCGATCTTCTCGAACGCGAGCAGATCGGTGGCTACCGGCACGCTGTCTTTCAGGTACCGGCACTCCATGTGGGTCTCGGTCAAGCCGATCGCGCGCATCGCAGTCCTCCGAAGATCGGAATTCTATTGGAATTTACTGCGCAGGAATGAGGGTGTCAAACGGGTAGCATTTAACGTGATCGCCGAGGTGATTTTCGTGGGTTATTCTCGTGAGGCGACGGCGGTGTATCAAGTAATTGGTCGAGCATCCGCTTCGGGTTCACCAAAAAATCGTGCATGACCCGAAAATGCTCGGTATCGTAGTAGTCGATCTTCTGAATTCCCGCTGTGGAAAAACTGTAAATGTACGCGTCCGGGTAGGCCATAAGAAGCGGCGAATGAGTAGCGATGATGAATTGAGAGTCATCGTTCACGAGATCGTGCATACGCGAGAGAACCGCAAGCTGCCGCTGCGGTGACAACGCCGCTTCCGGTTCGTCAAGAAGATACAATCCTGCGCCACCCAGTCGGCTCGTCATCAAGGCAAGAAACGATTCTCCGTGCGATTGTTCGTGGAGAGAAAGACCGCCG
>DATFWH010000014.1:0-3039 GCA_035259465.1 Binatia bacterium | reverse complement strand
CTCCGCGAACGCGTCGCTCGAAGACGAGCCCGCGCCCATGAATCCGCCCGCGCGGAACGCGGCGCGCCTGACCGCAGGGGGCGCGCCGCCGCCGATCCAGACCGGCGGGTGCGGTTTTTGAAACGGCTTCGGCACGAGCGTCGCGTTTTTGAGCTGCCAGAACTGCCCTTCGAACGTGACGCTGTCCTCGGTCCAGAGCTTCCGCATGAGCGCGAGCGCTTCGTTGAAGCGCGCGACGCGCTTGTCGGCCGAGAGGCCGTAAGCCTGATAGAGGCGCGTCACCGCGCCGAGTCCGACGCCCGCGATGACCCGCCCGCGGCTCAGCTGATCGAGGCTCGCGAGGCTCTTGGCGAGCCAGATCGGGCTCCGCAGGTTGATCAGGAACACGGCCATCGCGAGGCGAATGCGCTGCGTGAGCGCCGCCGCGTAGCTCAGCATCGTGATGCCTTCCATCGCGCTCGCCGCCTGGCGCAGCACCGCCTGCTCCTGCACCCACAAGCTGTGAAAGCCGAGCTCTTCGGCGCGCTTGATGTAGCGCTGGATGGATTCGAGATCGAGCGGAAGCTGCGCGTGAATCTGCGGCGCCGCGATGCCGAATTCGATTTTTTCCGCCGCCATGATCGTTCTCTCGATGGCAAACATATCAGCGTTTCGTTCGGCGGTTCAAGCATCGCCGATCGTTTTGCAATGGCGCGCGAGCGCTGTTAGCCTCCTCTGCGATGAAGCTCCTCTGTTTTCAGGCGAAGCGCTTTCGCTGGAAGACGCATTCGAAGACGCTGCCGGACGTTCCCGACCGGGAAGTCGAGGAATCGGTAGAGGAGGCGGTGATTGTTTTCTTTCACTCGCAGGCTTCCGACGAGGACCCCGAGCGGCGCGCCTCCGTGCTGCGCCAGACGCTCAAGCACGTCAAATGGCTCGCGAACAAGCGCGGGCTCAAAAACATCGTGCTCCACTCCTTCGCCCATCTCGGCGGCGCCGGCGCGCCCGCGGAGTTCACCGAGCGGCTGATCGAAGAGGTCGCCGAGCGCCTGCGCGCGACCGGATACTCCGTTCGGCTCACGCCGTTCGGCTATTTCTGCGAGTGGGACCTGAGCGTCTACGGCGACAGCCTCGCCAAAGTCTGGAAAGAGATCTGACGCTTAACGTCCGCCCGGCATTTCCCGGGGTGAAACCCGAGCGATTACCCCGTTGGGATGATAGGCGCCGCGACCTATGGTTAAGTAGGCGCGGCCTGCGCCGAAAGCGAGAGGTCTCATGTCCACTCAGGCGCAAAAGATTCCGGTGCGCGTCTACGACGCTAAAAAGCAGATCATTTTGGCTGCTCCGCTGCCGGGGCTCGAGCCGGAAAACATTTCCGTGACGCTGACAGGCAATAAAGTGTCGATCCAAGGCGAAGAGCGGGGGCCGGGACAGCACCGGCGCGACGTGATCATGGACGAATGGACGATCGGCCCTTATTACCGCGAGGTGACGCTGCCGCAGCCGGTCAACGGAAATCTCACCAACGCGACCTACGGCAACGGCGTGCTGGTTCTCTCGATGCCGAAGCGGTCGGGCATCGCCGTGGCGTCCGGCGCGAGCTTCCGTCTGCATCCCGTCGACGCGATGCACGGCGAGCGCATCGGCCACACCGGCAAGGACATCCATCCCCAGGCGGAGGCCAAGCACGATAAAAAACACCAAGCGGAAAAGCGCGGCGAAGCGAAGATCTCGTCGCGGTGATCTGCCGCGGTAAACGGGCTGTCGCTTCGCGCAGAGAGGGCGGGTGTTGATTTAGCGCCCGCCCCTCTGTTTATTGTAATCGTCGGCCGTATACTTCTCCGTCAAAATTATTATGAACCCGCCGTGCGAAGATCTGAACGGACTTAAGCCGGGCGATTTCCCGCGGCCGCGGACGCCGGACGCATGCGAGGAATGCCTGAAAGAGGGCACGAAATGGGTCGAGTTGCGTGAATGCCGCGCCTGCGGCCATGTCGGCTGCTGCGACTCATCGCCCGGAAAACACGCTACGCGCCATTTTCACGAGACCCACCATCCCGTCATGCGCGCCGTCCCGCCCGCAACGTGGACCTGGTGCTACGTGCACGAGGCGATGGGACAGCTCGCGGGAAGCCGGCCTTAGCTTCAGGCTCAACCGTACGTTCCGGGGTGTGATACGGCCATCGGTTGGCCGTAGTCTATAAAAACTTTAAAAGTTACCCCTTCGGCAATAATTAACTTTACTTCTTCTAATTACCTGCGGTACAACCCCTCCTGATATTTTCGCCCGCCAATTCGCCTCGATAGGGAAGGAGGGGCTCATGAACTACCTTCAACCGTATACGGCGGCTAGCGCCGATCGAACGGTCTTGTCCGCGTGGGATACTCAGGTCGCGCAGGCTGCGGAAGCGCCGTGGCTCGACCGGCTTCTGCTCGACCGCGGCAGCGAAATCTTCGCGGAATTCACCGCGCGCTACAACGAGCTGCGCGCGCTGCCGCGGAGCGCGCGGCGCGCTCTCCAGCGGAACCTCGCGCGCTCGGGCGATTCGGCGACGGTGCCGCCCGAATGGCGGCGCAAGCTCGCCTACTCGGTCGCCGGCGCGGCGCTGCTGCTGGCGCTGGGCGGGGCCGAAGCGGGGACGATAAACGTAACGCCGAAAACGCCTCCCGGGCTTGTTACTCCCGACGGGAGATGCTCGCTCAGCGAAGCGATCATCAGCGCAAACAACGGCAGTTCTCTCTATGGCGATTGTCCTGGGGCTAGCGGCGGGCCGAATACGATCAACGTAGCCGGCACTCAGACGCTGACTACCTACTACGACTACTACAACGGCTACAACACCGGTCTGCCGTTGATCAAAAGCGCCATTACAATTCAGGGCAATAAGACGAAGATTCTCCGCGGCAAGACCGCGCCGCATTTCCGTCTCTTCGCAGTCAATGGAAGCGGGGATTTGACGCTCAACAACGTGACGTTGAGCGGCGGGTTGTCACCTTACGGCGGAGCGATCCATAGTTACCTCGGTAGCGTCACACTGAATTCGTGCATTGTAACCGGCA
>DATFWH010000013.1:0-5090 GCA_035259465.1 Binatia bacterium | reverse complement strand
GGCGATCGAGACTTTGGGATACCAGTTCATGTTCGCCCCCTGCCCCGCCTGCGCGACGAGCACGTCGAGCAAATACGGCTTGCCGTCGCGCGTGGCGTTGACCGCGCGCTGCATCGCCGGCTTCAAGTCGTTCGGGTCGGCGACGACCTCGCCCTTGATGTCGTACGCCTCGGCGATCTTGGCGAAATTCACGTCCGGATTGCCGAGATGGCTGATCATATCCAATTTCTTCTCGCGCTGGTTCTTCCCGCGCGTCCACATGCGGTTGCGCGTCTCGTTGTAGCTCCGGTTGTTGAAGACGACCGTGATGATCGGCGCCTCGTGCCGACGCATCGGCCAGAGCGCCTCGGTCTGGTTGAACAGCATGCCGCCGTCGCCCTGGAGCGCCCACACCTGCTGGTTGGGCTTGGCGAGCTTGACGCCGATCGCCGCCGGCAAGCCCCAGCCGAGGCATTCGCCCGTGGTGCGGCCGAGCTGGGTTTTGGCGCCGTAGCCGATGCTGATATGATCCATGCATTTGTTCCGCTGCGAGCCGAACTCCTCGACGAAGATCGCGTCCTTATCGGCGATCGCCTCGATCTCCTTGCCGACGCGGTCCCACTCGATCGGCTTGTTGTCCCAGATTTTCTTCGCGTTCGCCTCGCGCCCCGCGCGGAGCCGCTCGGTGAACTTCTTCGTCTCGTCGAAGCGCGCCTGGCGGATCTTCTCGATGCGGTCCTTGGTCGCGACGGCTTTGACGGCGTCGATCAAGTCGCGCAGCGATTCGCGGACGTTGCCGACCAGCGCATCCTCGATCGCGATCCCGTCGCCGAGATGCCGCACGTCGGTGCCGGCGACGACGGCGGGAATTTTTTTCTCCGCGACGAAGCTCTCATTTGCTTCGTCCCAACGCGCGCCGATGTTCATGAAGAAATCCACGTTCTGCGGATAGCGGATCTGCCCGCGCATCTGGCCGAGATAGAGCGGGTGCTGGTTGGGGAAGACCTGGCAGAGCTGGCCGCGCTCGAAGATCGGAATGCCGAGCAGCTCGACCAGCTCGACGATCTCCTTCTGTCCGCCGCTCTGGTAGACCTCGGGGCCGATGTTGAACAGCGGGCTCTTCGCCTCGACGAGCATCTTGGCGGTTTTCTCGACGGTCTTGGCGTTGGGCCTGACGTTCATCGGCACGTCGAACGTGCCGGGCAGAAAAATCTTGGTCTTCGCCTTCTGCTCGAACATCACGTCGCGCGGGAACATCATGTACGTCGGGCCGCTCGGCATCGTGGACGCGACCTTGAACGCCTTGGCGGTCCATTCGGGCACGCGCGCGACCTCTTTCGGGATCCAGCGCCATTTGGTGTACTGCTTCATCGGCTCGAGCATGTCCTCGAGGTCTTCGTGGCCGTCGCGCCCGTCCTCGGTCGTATCGGCGCGGTCGACGGCGATAACGAGCGGGATCCTGTCCTTCATCGCGTTGTAGATATTGCCCGTCGAGTGCGCCGCGCCGACGCGGCTGTACATGCAGAAAGCGGTCTTGCCGGTTGCCAGCGCGTAGCCGCTCGCCATCGCGACGACGTGCGCCTCGTGTGTCGAGAGCACGAGCTTGAGCTTCGGCCGGTCGATGACCGCGTCGCAGAGCGCGCCGAGGCCCGACCCGTTGCCGACGAAGAGATATTCGTTGCCGGTCTGGAGCAGCTGCTCGGCTAAAAGTTCGCCGCCGTTGCCTTCGAATTCTTTCCAGTATTCTTTGCCGGCGGTCTCGGCATGCGCCACCGGCGCGAGATTTTTGAGAATCGATTCCGCCGCCGTCATCGTGAAGCCGGCGGCGGCCATCGCCTTCAGGAAACCGCGGCGTGAAAGCCCGAGGTCAAGGTAATCTCTAACGAGCGCGCGCATGGGGCACCTCCCTAAAAGATAGACAGAGACAGGGATAGAGATAGGCTTGACACCGTATGCCTGATTTTTGTCTCAATCTCTATCTCTGTCTCTATCTCCATTGTTGCGGTCTTTTCTATAACAGGCGCGCCCAGTTCGGCAAGCAGCGCCAGGTGCGTGATTTTGCTCATGCTCACTCCTCCCGATACCTTTAATGCGCCGCCTCGAGCTGCTTGATGAAGCCGCTTTTCTCCAGCTCGGCCAGCGGCTGTAGAGTGAAAATCTCTTCCGGCTTGAGCTTGCCGACCAGCGGATCGCGCGCCGCCATGATGTCGATCGTCGCTTTGGCCGCCGACATGTCGGCGACCGGCCTCAGTCCCATTTGATGCTGCGGGTGGGTCTTGTAGGTCACTTCCAGCGCCTCGGCGTCATTCAGGCGCAGGAAGTCCTTGAGATACGTCAGACTCTTCGCCTTCTCGCGGAGGAAGAACCGCGCGCCTTCGAGGTAAGCCTTCAAGAACCTCTGGACCGTATCCGGTTTTTTCGCGACCCACGCGGGCGACGCGACGATGGCGCTGCCGAAGAAGGGCAGCGTGGGCATGTCGAGCACCCGAAAGCCCATGCGCCGCGCGTAATAGGATTCACCGGACGACAGCACGGTCGCCTCCAGCGCGCCCTTCTCCAGCGATATGAGCCGCGCCTGGCCGACCTGGATGATCTGGATGTCTTTGTCGGGGTCGAGGCCGAGGCGCTGGAACAGATAGCGCACCATCAGCTCGGAGATGCCGCCGAAGCGGATGATGCCGACCCGCTTGCCCTTCAACTGCTTGACGTCCTTGATCTCGGGGCGCGTGACGACGTCGTAATCGAGCGTGTTCGACTGCGAGACGAGGAACGTGAGCTTGACGCCGTGCGCCATCGCCTGGAGCGCCGCGATCGGCGCGCGGAGATCAAGGTCGACGTCGCCGTTGATCAGCGCGCTCACCGCCGCCGGGCCGCCGGTGATGAGAATGATCTCGGTGTCGAGATTATATTTCTTGAAAAAGCCGGCCCGCTCGGTCACGTACGTGACGATCGCCGTATTGCCGCTCACCGAGGCATACGAGATGCGGAGCTTTTCAGCGCCCGCCGGAGCGGCCAGGCCAAGGAGAAAAACCAAGCAGAGCGCGCGCATCTACTGGATTTGGAACTGCAACGTCTCGTTCCGTTCCTTCTGCTCTTCGTACAGGGCGGTGAAGCGCATGCCGACTTTGAAATAGGAGCGGTCGGGCACGCCCTCGATATCGGTCGCGTTGGATATTCTCAGCGCGAGCGGCTTTCCGTCTTCCGCCGTAACGGTGAGGTAACGGCCTTCCTCTTCGACCCTGTCGATCTTCCCTTTCACGGTTTTCTCGGTCACGGGCGTGATCTCCGGTCCTTCGCCGCGGAGCTCGCGATAGATCGTCGCCGCGATCACCGGATAATGCGCCTCGCGGTCCCAGCCCTTGTACTCCTCCATACGGAAGTTTTTCCGGATCGCTTCCAGCGGCATGCCCTTGTCCATCATCGCGCGGACCTTCTGCCGCGCGATCACGAGGTAGTCGATCATCGCCTGAAGATCGGCCGTGCCCATGAGCGGCCCGTGGGCCGGAACCACGGCCTTGGGCTTGAGCGCCACCAGCGCTTCGAGCTGCTTCATCATGCCGACGGTCGTGCCGTGGCTGTAGTCGGGCCGGATATCCGGGTGGCGCTCTTTGTAGCCGGCGAAGCCGGCGTGGAGCACGCCGTCTTCGGGCATCCAGACGGCGATGTCGCCGGGATTATACGTGTCGTCGACGTAGATCAGCTCCATCGTTTTGCCGCCGAGGCGAAGCGTCATGCGGTCCGTGAACGTGAGCGTCGCGTCGAGCGGGTGAAAATTTTTCATCGCCTCGGCGCGCTCCGGAAAGCGCTTGCGCCACGTGTTCACCTGGTACGGCTTCCAGCCCGCCCACTCCTTCGCCGTGCGCGCGTGCAGCACGACGGTCGCGGGCGGCGAGAAGAGCGGTGTGCCGCCGATATGATCGCCGTGGTTCTGCGTGATCACGACGTAGCGCACGGGCTGATTCGTGACCGCCTGAATGTGCTTGAGAATATTTCTCGTCTCGGGCTGGTTGTTGCCGGTGTCGATCACCACCACGCCCTGCGAAGTGACGACGACCATCGCGTTCGCGTCGTTGAGTTTGCCGACGTACGCGTAGACGCCGTCGGCGAGCTTCTTGAATTCCGGCTTGTCGGGCGTGATCGCGCGGGCGGGAGCCGCAAGAGCGGCGAGCAGCGCCGCGGCGAGAAAAACTATTTTCACTCTATTTTCCCTTGACCGCGCGGTACGCCGCCTCGATGTTGTTGGGGAAGCGGTCCTTGCCCTCCCAGTCTTCGGTCCCGGCGATTTTCAATTCTTTCTTGATCTCGTCGAGCGATTTCCCCTGCTGCGCCATCTGGCGCACGCGCTCGACCAGTAGGTTGTAGTAGCGCTCCATGTTATCGAGGATCTCGACCGAGCCGGGATCGCCGTGGCCGGGGATCACGACCTCGGGACCGAGCGCCCGCATCATCTTGATCGCGGCTAGTGTGTCCGGAATGCTGACGAACGGCCGCAGGTTGTTGAACCGCTTGACGCCGACGGAGGCGGCGACGAAAAGCACTTTTTCATTCGGCAGCCAGATCGCCGTGTCCGCCTCGCTGTGGACGTTTTTCAGATAAAAAAGCTGAAACGTGCGCTCGCCGGACGTGAGCGTCATTTTTTCGTTATACTCGACGTGCGGCGTGATCAGGCGGTAGCCCTTCGACGCGGCGCCGATCTCGCCGGGCTCGTCCATCATCTTCTTCATGCGCTCGGGATTGTACGCCTGGCGCATCGATTCGCCGGCGCCGGCCGCGGCAATGACGATCGCCGGCGGCGAGAAAACGAAGTGGCCGGTCGTGTGGTCCGTATGGGGCTCGGTGTCGATCAGAAACCGAATCGGCTTGTCGGTGAGCCGCTTGATCGCCTGCATCACCGCGACGGAGTCGGTCGGGTTGTTGCCGCTGTCGATCAGGACGACACCGTCTTGGGTGAGGATGATCGTGGAGTTGGATTCGGTGCCTTTGCCCTTGTAGAGAAAAATACCGTCCTTGATTTTCCTGAATTGCGGTCCGAGATCCTGGGCCGGCAGCGGCGCGGCGAGCCATAGGCCCAGCGCCATGAGAAATATGCCGAGAAGAAATTTTGTTTTCAT
>DATFWH010000012.1:0-5696 GCA_035259465.1 Binatia bacterium | reverse complement strand
GACTTCGACGGCCAGGGGCTCGCCGCGATCTACACGACCAATCACTCGCAGCCTTTCTGGCCCGAAGAAGCGGCGAACATCCTCGGCCTCTCCCCCGCCGTCTCGCTCGCCGGCGGCAACGGCGGCGCCAGCGCGGTCTCGCTGCTCGGCCATGCGGCGGCGATGATCGACGCGAACGTCGTCGATCTAATTCTCGTCGTTTCCGCGGCGGCGCCTTTCAGCGAGCACGGCCGCACGCGCGCCGAGCCCGCCGACACGCGCGATTTCGAGATGCCGTTCGGCGTCATGGGACCGAACTGCAAGATATCCTTCGTGATGAGCCGCTACATGCACGAGTCCGGCATGACCGTCGATCATTTCGGCAAGATCGCCGTCACCGGCCGCTATCACGCGACGCTCAATCCCGACGCTTATTTGAGAAAACCGCTTACTTTGGAGGAATATCGCAGCGCGCGGCTCATCTCCGATCCGATTCGGCTCTACGACTGCGTGCTGCCGGCGAACGGCGGCAAGGCGTATATCATCGCTTCGCCCGCGCGCGCACGGACTCTCAAAAAGCAGCCGGTTTACCTGCTCGGCTGGGGCGAGCGCAACAACGCCGCCGCCGGACCGCGCGCGCACGCGAATCCGCTGATCACCGGGATCCGCGAAGCCGGCGCGGCGGCTTTCGCGATGGCCGGCGCGACGCACGACGACATCGATCTACTGGCGCTCTACGACGACTATATTCCCATCGTCATGCTGCAGATTGAAGATCTCGGCTTCTGCAAAAAAAACGACCGGGAGTTTTTCGCGAAGACAGACTTCACGGTCAAAGGCGATCTCCCGATCCAGACCGGCGGCGGCATGATCAACTGCGGCCAACCGTCGACCACAGGCGGCATGCTGCACGTTCTTGAGACCGTGCGCCAACTCCGCGGCGAAGGCGGCGCGCGCCAGGTCGAAGGCGCTAAGATCGGCCTCGCGACCGGCCTCGGCGCCGTTAACTACGGAAAAAATTTCGGCTGCACCGCGGCCGCGATCCTAGGCAAAGAGCCATAAGTCATGGCGGAACCTATCAAAGAAATTCCCAAGCCGCTGCCCGAAGTCACCTCGGTAACGAAGCCGTTTTGGGACGCGACGGCCGAGGGAAAACTGCTGATGCAGAAATGCGCCGCGTGCGGCGCATGGGTCTGGTGCCCGCGCCCGCAGTGCGGCGAGTGCGGCGGCGCCGAGCTTAAATGGACGGAGCTGAGCGGCCGCGGCAAAGTCTTCGCGTTCACCGTCATCCGCGAGGTCGTCGGCCGCGCGCTCCGCGGCTTCGAGAAGGACATCCCCTACGTCACCGCCTGGATCGACCTCGAGGAGGGCCCGCGGATTTGCAGCAACGTCGTCAGCTGCCCGATCGAGCGGGTGAAAATCGGCATGCCGGTCGCGGTGCTGTTCGAGGACACCGGCCGGGGAATCTTCCTGCCCAAATTCAAGCCGCGATAGGAAATTTTCTCCCGCACGTTGTAATCCCGCCAAAGCCGGGTATAGTCTTATTGCACCTCGCATTAAAGTTTTCCGGAGGTTCTATGAGATTCTTCGCCGCAGCCGTAACGGCGCTGATTTGTACATGGAGCGTCGCGTCGGCGCAGGGGCCGAATTCCAACGTCATCCGCAGCGGCTCCACTGTGAGCCTTGAATATACGCTTACCAGCGACGATGGACAGTTCACGGAGTCAAACAAAGGCAAGGAGCCTTTGCGCTACGTCGACGGCCGAGAACAGATCATTCCCGGCCTGGAAAAAGCCCTCGAAGGCCTCCCCGCGGGGGCCGAGAAGAAAGTGACCGTCAAGCCCGAAGACGGCTACGGCCAGGTCGATCCGAAGAATTTTCAGGAGGTGCCGAAGGAAGCCGTGCCGGCCGACTCGCTCCAGGTCGGCACCACGCTCGTCGCGCAAAACGCCCAGGGACAGCAATTTCCGGTACGCGTGCACGAGATCAAGGAAAAAACGGTGGTCATGGACATGAACCATCCCCTCGCCGGCAAAACGCTCGTCTTCGAGGTCAAAATTCTCGACGTGAAGCCGCCGGAAAACCAGGTGCCGGCTCCCAGTTCGCTTATTAAATGACGCTCGAAGAGTTCGCCGCACGGTTGCGAGGCAGCCGCGAGGTCGTATTCTTCACCGGCGCGGGGATAAGCACGGAGTCCGGCGTGCCGGACTTCCGCAGCCCCGGCGGCATTTGGACCAAATACCAACCTGTTTATTACGACGAATTCGTCTCGAGCGAGGCCGCCCGGGAGCGCTACTGGGCGATGAAGCAAGAGACGCACGAGCTCTACAAGGACGTGCGACCCAATGTCGGCCATTACGCGATCGCGGCGTTCGAGAAGCGCGACCGGCTGCTCGGCCTGATCACGCAGAACGTTGACGGCCTGCACGGCCTAGCCGGGGTCACGCCGGAGAAAATGGTCGAGCTTCACGGCACGGATCGGAAGGTTAGCTGTTTGGGCTGTGGCAAGGAGTTCGAGCCCGAGCCGATCTACTCGCGCTTGAAAGAAGGCGTGACACCCGGGCCTTGCGCCTGCGGCGGCCTGCTCAAGCCGGCCACAATCTCGTTCGGCCAGGCGATGCCGCAGGATGCGATGCGCCGCGCGGCGGAATGGAGCGAGGCCGCGGAAATTTTCATCGTCGTCGGCTCATCGCTCGCTGTACAGCCGGCCGCGTCGTTTCCCGTCGTCGCGAAGCGGAGCGGCGCGCTGCTCGCGATCGTTAACCGAGAGCCCACACCGCTCGACGAATTGGCCGATTATAACTATCGCGGCGCAATCGGCGAGTTCTTCACTAAGCTTAATCCCCTCTTGGCCGACAGCTAAATCGCGTCGAACGTTAACTCCTCGACTTCCGTTCAACGATTATACTAAACTCGCCGCGTGCGTCCGCGATTTTACTACGGCTACGTCATCCTCTTCCTTTGCTTCGTCAATACGATGTTCGCGCGCGGCGCATTCGGCTCGTTTAGCGTCTTTTATGTCGCGCTGCTGGAAGATTTTCATTGGTCGCACGCCGTCGGCGCGAGCGTCGTTTCGCTGAACTCCCTCGTCTACGCCTCTGTGTCGCCCGGGGTCGGTTACCTATTCGACCGCCTCGGACCGCGGGCGCTGATGCCGCTCGCGGGACTTTTGATGGGAGTCGGCTTCATTTTGTCGGGTTTCAGCCATTCCCTGTGGGAGTTGTACATCTTCTACGGAATGCTCGCCGCCGTCGGCCAGGGCGGCCTCGGCTTCGTCACGCAGAGCGCGCTGCTCTCGGCCTGGTTTGTCCGCCGGCGCGCGACCGCCATCGGCCTCGCGACGGCGGGACAAGGATTAGGCATGATCACGCTCGTGCCGCTCGCTCAGTTCTGGATCGCGCGCGCCGGCTGGCGCGACGCGTTCATGCTCATCGGCGCTTTCATCCTTGCCGCGGTGATTCCGTTGAACGCGATTTTTCAAAGGCGCACGCCGGCACTCGTCGGACAGCTGCCTGACGGCGCGAGCGCGGTGGTCGAAGATCCAAAGCGCGGCGTCGCGGCCGCCAGCCGCGAGTGGACGCTGGCCGCGGCGCTCCGGTCCGCGCCTTTCTGGACGATCGCCTGCGGGCACCTCGCGCTCGGCACGGCGCTGTTCATCATTTACACGCATTTCGTCGCCCACCTCGTCGAACAAGGCTTCGACAAATTAACCGCCGCGGTTCTGTTCGGCATGGTCGGCTTCATGCGCGTCCTCGGAACATTCCTTTGGGGGTATGCCTCGGACAAGCTCGGGAGAGCGCCGGCCTACGGTCTCTCCATTCTCGTCGCAGCGCTGGGAATTCTATTGATCGCCACGCTCGACGCAGGCGCGCCGCCGTGGCAGGCTCACACCGCCGCGCTACTGTACGGGCTCGGCCACAGCGCGGGGAACCCGACTTACGGAGCGGTGATCGGCGACATCTTCGCGGGCAAGAATATCGGAACGATTTTCGGTTTTCTTGAAATCACTTTCGGCATCGGCATGGCGCTGGGCTCGTGGGCGGGCGGCGCGATCTTCGACTTCACGGGCTCGTACCGCTGGGCCTTCATGCTGAGCCTCGCGTGCTTTATCGTGTCGTTCCTGGCGATTCAAACAAGCGCGTCGTGGCGGCACAAGAATGCGCGCTCTTGATAACCGGGCGCCCGCTAAGGATAAACATCCGCGCCGTTCGGCGCCTTGTTTTTCGCAATGGTGCTGTTTGAGGCGACGAACGTCGCGCCGGCGTTATTGAACACGCCGCCGCCGCGGTCGTTCGCTTTGTTGCCGGTGACGGTGCTGTCGGCGAGCTTGAAATAACCGTCAATGTTGGCGACGCCGCCCGCGTAAACCGCGGCCCCGTTCTTCGCCAGCATCGTGTCGTAGATATAAAGTTTGCCGACTGCGCTGCCCTTGCCGTAGTTTTCAATGCCGCCGCCGTACATCGCGGTGTTTCCGGTAATGACGCTGTTGAAAATTTTCGCCGTGCCGTAAACGTTGTCGATTCCGGCCGCCGCCCGGGCGGCGCGATTTTTTGAAATCGTGCTGTGTTCGAGGCGCAGATAGCCGTCGTAATTGGCGATCGCCCCACCCTCGCTCGACGCTGTATTTCCCGACAAGGTGCCGTCGATGATGAGAAGATACTGATAACTGAATATGGCGCCGCCTACGGCGGCTTGATTTTTCGTTATGCCGCTGTCGTGGATCACGACCTGGGCAGTCGATCGACGGCTGTAGATTGCGCCGCCTTTTGTCGCCGTGTTGCCGGAGATCGTCGAATCGTTGATCTCGAGACTGCCGTAGTTGAGGATCGCGCCGCCGATATCCGCGGAGCCGCCGCTCAGCAAGACTTCGTTCAGCGTCAGCTTTCCGGAGTCCGCGACCGCCATAAGGCGCAACGCGGGCGCTTTCTTCGACCGCGCTATCTTCGCGCGATTTCCCGCGATCGTGATGTCGCTCGCGATTACCGGCAGGCCGGTTGCGCCTGCGTAATCGCTGAACGCCGCCGTCAGCGCATGCGTCCCCTTCGATAGAACGATCGTATCGGGCCCACTGCCCGCGGCGCAGTCGGGATGCGTCGGCGCATCGTCATTGGCGTTAACGATCGCCTCCGCGAGCGAGCAGTTGCCGTCGGAGTCGTCCACCCCCGGCGCGTTCGTCGTGACCGTGATCGTAGCCGCCTCGCCGGCCTGTGCGACGGCGAACAGCAGCGCGGCGGCCGCAACGGAGCGCGCAAGCCTTCGCAGCGTACGACCGCGCGCGCCGGGAGGCAGCAAATCCTTGACCCGGCGGCAGTGGAGAAGCCGCCGCGCGAGCGCGCGGCGCGCACCGCGCGGCAGCTCTCGAAGCGCGCTGTACCAGAGAGCGAAACGAGGAAGCAGATCGCCGCGACAGACACTCAATGCCGCGGCGATCTTAGGCTCATCGTTGAAATGCTTGAGACCGGAACTCCAAGCGGCGGCGATTACATCTTCATCCTTCAACCCCACCTCCACCCACACCTCATCCGCGCCGAAGTGTATTTCTATGAGCCGTAAATGTCGGCGCCGACCGGCGCTTTGTTGCCGGCCACCGTGCCGCCGTCGGTGAAGACGCCGCCGCCTGCCGTGTCGACGCCACCGCCGTACGTTGCAGCGCTGTTTTTCGTGATCGCCCCGCTGCCGAGATTGAACGAGCCACGATTGGACACTCCGCCGCCGGT
>DATFWH010000011.1:0-6157 GCA_035259465.1 Binatia bacterium | reverse complement strand
GATTCGGCGCGTGTCGGTTGCACGCATCGTTTTCGCATGTTAGAAGCCAACGATTGAGAGGGACAAATGTCGATGGACTACGACAACCTGGCGGACAAATCTTTACGCGGCGAGCTGCTCGCACGCGAAGAGATGCAGGCGGTGCTCGACGCGCCGGACACCGATTTGCCGGAGCTTCTGGCCGCGGCGTTCAAGGTGCGCCGCAAATATTTCGGCAAGCGCGTGCAGATCCACATGCTGATGAACGCCAAGAGCGGACTCTGCCCGGAGGACTGCCACTACTGCTCGCAGTCGTCGGTATCGCACGCGCCGATCGACAAATATCCGTTTCTCAGCAAGGACAAGCTCATTGACGGCGCGCTCAAGGCGAAGGCCGCGGGCGCGGTGCGCTTCTGCATCGTCAACAGCGGGCGCGGGCCGACGGCGAAGGAGATTCAGGACATCTGCGGCGTCGTGCGCGAGATCAAGAGCCGCGTCGACATCAACATCTGCTGCTCGCTCGGATTGATGGACGAGGAGAAGATCGAGACGCTGAAGGAAGCGGGCGTCGAGCGCATCAATCACAACTTGAACACGAGCGAGCGCCATCACCCGAACATCTGTACGACGCACACTTACGCCGACCGCGTCGAGACGGTGAGCAACGTCAAATCCGTCGGCCTCTCCTCCTGCTGCGGCGGCATCGTCGGCATGGGCGAGACCGACGACGACTTAATCGACCTCGCCGTATCGCTGCGAAAGCTCGGCGTCGATTCGATCCCGATCAACTTCCTCCACCCGATCGACGGCACGCCGTTCGAGGGCGTGAAGACGCTGACGCCGCAGCGCTGCTTGAAAATCCTCTGCATGTTCCGCTTCGTGAATCCCGACAAGGAGCTCCGCGTCGGCGGCGGGCGCGAGATCAACCTGCGCTCGCTCCAGCCGCTGAGCCTCTACCCGGCGAACTCGCTGTTCGTGAACGGCTATCTGACCACACCCGGCATGGAGACGAGCGAGACGCACAAGATGATCGCCGACATGGGCTTCGAGATCGAAGACCGGCTGCCGAACTGATCAGGAAGGCGCGAGCCGAGAGGCAACAGGCGGCAGGAAAAGAATCGGATCTCTTTTCTACCGCCTAACGCCTACCGCCTCTCGCCTATTTCACTTCCACAGCGTGATCACCAGCACGCCGCCGATGATCATCGTCGCTGCGATGACGATGCGGAGCGTCACGCGCTCGACGTCGCGGAGAAACAGCGCGGTGAAGATGAGCGAGAAGAACGGCCCCGTGCTGCTGAGCGGAATCACGACCGAGACTTTGCCGAGGTCGAGCGCGTAGTAGATGCAGGTCATTGCGAGGCTCACGGTGATTCCGGCGGCGATGAACCAACCGAAACACTCGCGGTTCATCTTCCACGTTTGCTGAGACTTCTCGACGTACCAGAGCGTCAGGATCGAGACCACGAACGACGAGGTCGCCGTCACCGCGGCGGCGAGGAACGGGTGCGGCACGGCGGCGAGGCCGAATTTGCGCACGACCTGCGAGGCGCCCGCGAGCGCCGAGGCGGCGATCGGATACCAGAGAAAAACCGCCGAGCCTTTGAGCTTCATCGAGCCTGCGCGCCACGAGAGCAGCGTGATGCCGGCGATGATCATAAAGGTTGCGACCACGATGGGCGCTGTGATCTTTTCGCCGAGAAAAAGGATCGCCATCGCCGCGCTGAAAAGCGGCGTCGTCGCGCGGATCGGGTCGGTGATCGCGACACCGAGCGCGTCGATGCCTTTGTACGTGAGCAGTCGCGTGAGTCCCGGCTGAAAAAACCCCACGACGACGAAGATCAGGATCGACGCGCTCATCACGGAAGCAATCGGCACGATGAGCAGCGCCACCGTCCAGAGAAAGACGATGTTGATGAGCAGGCTCGTGATGACGCCCGTCGCTGGATTCGACGTGCGCAGAGCCTTTTTCGTGAAGAGATTGTGCAGCGCGAAGAGAAACGCGTTCGCGAGCGCGAAAAATTCCGCCGACATGGAAGCTCTTTTGTTCCATGTTGCGGAGAAAAGGGCAAATCGGAGGTTATTGCAAAGCGGAAAACGTCCGCTAAAGTGTCAATGCGATGAAGAGCCGCACCGCGATCATCTCGATCAAGGATCTAAAAGCGGACGCGCTCCCGGCGCTCGAACAGGCGCTCGGCGCCGTGCCCGGCGTTCAGTCAATCGATTTCAATCTCGAGCGGAGCGTCGCCGTCGTCGAGTTCGAGGGCGAGCATACGATCGTCGACGACCTCATGCGCGCGGTGCTGAAAGCGGGCTATCAGGTAATTTAATTTCCGGCGACGGTCATCCTGGATATCTTCAGCGTCGGCGCGGCGATCCTGCCCCGGAATTCGAGATCGCTGCCGACCATCTCGATATTGGCGAGCATCTCTTTTAAATTTCCCGCGATCGTTACCTCTTCGACCGGATAGACGAGCTTCCCCTTCTCGATCCAGATGCCGGCCGCGCCGCGCGAGTAGTCGCCGGTGACGAGGTTGACGCCGAAGCCCATCAGCTCCGTCACGTAGAAGCCGTCGTCGACCGACGCCAGGATCTGCTCGGGCGCGTGCGGTCCGGCGGCGAGGTAGAAGTTCAACGGGCCGACGCCCGGCGAGTCGCCGATGCCGCGGCTCGCGTTGCCGGTCGAGGCCATCTTCAATTTTTTCCCGCTGTATGTGTCGAGCAGATAGCTCCTCAGCACGCCGCGGTCGATGATGGTCTTCTTCGCCGTCGGCAGCCCCTCGCCGTCGAAGGGCTTGGAGCCGAGCGCGCCGGGGATCGTGCCGTCGTCGACAATCGTCACGTTTTCCGAGGCGATCTTCTCGCCCAGCTTGCCGAGGAGGAACGAGGCGCCCTTGTAGAGCGCGTATCCGGAAAGCGCCGAAGCGAGATGGCGCAGAAGATTGGCGGATATGTCCGGGTCGAAGACGACAGGACACTCGCGCGTCTTCACTTTCCGCGCGCCGAGACGCCGCAGCGCGCGCTCGGCCGCGCGTCTTCCTATCGCTTCGGGCGCCTCAAGCCGCGCGAACTTTCGCTGCGACGAATACCAGTAGTCGCGCTGCATCGAGCCGTTCGAGCTCGCGACCGGCGCAACCGACATGCCGTAGCTCGAGCCGCGATATTCACCGGCAAAACCGTGGCTGTTGGCGTAAAGGACGCGCGCCGCGCCGGCGGAAAATTCGCCGCCCTCGGAGTTCGTGATGCGCGGATCGAGTTCCAGCGCCGCCTTCTCGGCCGCGAGCGCGAGGCGGATCTTGTCGTCGACCGTGACGGAGCCGTTCTGTCCGTCGTCGAGATCGAGATCCGGCAGCTCCTTCGCGAGCGCTTCGGGCGCCGGCAGGCCGCTGAACTCGTCCTTTGCCGTGGCGCGCGCGAGCGCGCAGGTGTCGTCGACGAGCCGCTCGATCGCAGCGGTCGATATGTCGGAGGTCGACGCGCTCGCCGAGCTTGCGCCGAAGAAGAGCCTGAGCCCGAGCCGCTTCTCCTGCGCCTGGCTGACTTTGTCGACCTCGCCCAGGCGCACGGAGACGAACGAGCTGTCGCTCTCCGCCATCATGACGTCGCCGGCGGTCGCGCCCTTTCGCTTCGCCTGCTTGAGTATATCGTGCGCGAGCTCGGCGGATAATTCCAAGCGTTCCATGACTATTTATTTTCCGCGGCCGTGCCGCCGACGGTAATGCCGTCGATGCGGATCGTCGGCAACCCGACGCCGACCGGCACCGACTGCCCGTCCTTGCCACAGGTCCCGACGCCCTCGTCGAGCTTAAGATCGTGGCCCACCATCGAGACGCGCGTCAGCACATCCGGGCCGTTGCCGATGAGCGTTGCGCCCTTCACCGGGCGCGTCACCTTGCCGTCCTCGATCAGGTAGGCTTCGCTCGCGGAGAAGACGAACTTGCCGTTCGTGATGTCCACCTGCCCGCCGCCGAACGAGACGGCGTAGAGCCCTTTTTTCACCGACCGGAGGATGTCCTCCGGCGCGCTCTCGCCGGCGAGCATGAAGGTGTTGGTCATGCGCGGCATCGGGATATGCGCGTAGCTCTCGCGCCGGCCGTTGCCCGTCGGCGCCATTTTCATGAGGCCGGCGTTGAGGCGGTCCTGCAGGTAGCCGCGCAGAATACCCTTTTCGATCAGCACGGTGCGCCGCGTCGGCGTTCCCTCGTCGTCCAGATTCAACGAGCCGCGGCGCGACGGCAATGTGCCGTCGTCGACCACGGTGCAGATCTCGGAGGCGACTTTCTGGCCGATGCGCTCGCTGAATGCCGAGACCTTCTTGCGGTTGAAGTCGCCTTCGAGGCCGTGGCCGATCGCTTCGTGGAGTAGGATACCGGGCCAGCCGGGTCCAAGCACCACGTCCATGGTCCCCGCCGGCGCGTCCTCGGCCTCCAGGTTTAGAATCGCCTGCCGCACGGCCTCGCGCGTGAAGCGCTCGTAGTTGTTCTTGTCGAGAAAGAAGTCGAATTCCACGCGGCCGCCGCCGCCGTACGTGCCGACCTGGCGGTTGCCGCGCTCCTCGGCGATGCAGGTGACGTTCAGCCGCGCGAGCGGCTGGATGTCGCCGGCGAGCCAGCCCTTGGATGAGGCGACGAGCACGATCTTTTCCTCGCTTGCGAACGAGACGAAGACGTTTTTCACGCGCGGATCGAGCGAGCGCGCCAGCCGGTCGATCTCGTAGAGCAGCGCGGTCTTTTTCTCCAGCGCTATGTCGGTCGCCGGCGTTTTAACCGGATACAGATCGTGCGCCTCGACGCGCTCGCGGCCGACTTTCACCGGCGTATCGGCCGAGCGGTTCTGTGCGATCGCCTGCGCGGTGCGCGCGGCGAGCGCGAGATTGTCGATGGTGATGTCGTCGGTGTACGCGTAGCCGGTCTTCGCCTCGGAGAGCACTCGCACGCCCACGCCGTTTGACGTCGAGCGCGCGCCCTGCTTCACGAGACTTTCCTCGAGGCTCACGCCCTCGTTCACGCGGTACTCGAAATAAAGATCGGCGTAATCGGCTTTCCGCTCGAGCGCCTGCGACAACAGTTTTTCCACATCGCGACCGGTAACGCCGAAGCGCCGGTCGAAAAAATTTTCAGCTTTGATGATCTCTTGTGCCATTTTGTGCCTTTATGTTCCTAACATCTTTAAAGAACGCTTGAAAGTTCGCGCGTTTTTGTTTTAACACCTTTAACTTGTGCCGTTTCTATAGTATATATTACTGGGTTTTTTAAACTTTACGAAGGGACTGAGGACGCCATGTCGGCTACGAAGAAAAGAATCGTTCATGTCGTCGGTACCGGGACGATAGGCGAGCCTTTGATCGGCATTCTCTCGACCTTCCGTCAGCAATGGGGGCTCGACGACGTCACCTTCCACAAGCGGACTCCGCTTCTGACCGACCGTTCCAAGGTCTTGGCGCTCGCGCAGAAAGGCGCGAAGCTCGCCGTCGACAAGGATCGCTGGAGCAAGTTCAAAGAGATGGGCATGGAGCCGCATTTCGAGGCCGAAGAGGCGATCGAGCGCGCCGGCGTGATCATCGATTGCACGCCGGTCGGCAACGAAAACAAAGAGAAGCTTTACAATAAATACGCCGGCAACGGCCGCGGCTTCATCGCGCAGGGCAGCGAGTTCGGCTTCGGCAAGATGTACGCCCGCGGCATCAACGACAAGGCGTTCAACGGCAAAGACCAGTTCGTCCAGGTCGTCAGCTGCAACACGCACAACCTCGCGGTGCTGATCGACACGCTCGCGCTCGGACCGGAAAAAGAAGACAACCTGGAGGAAGGGCTCTTCGTCTGCATGCGCCGGGCCAACGATTTGAGCCAGGACGGCGACTTCATCCCCGCGCCGGAGGTCGGCAAGCACGACGACAAGCGCTTCGGCACGCACCAGGGGCGCGACGCGCACGAGCTCTTCAAGACCTTGGGACTCGATCTGCCGATCTATTCATCGGCGATCAAGCTCAACACGCAGTACATGCACACGATCCACTTCAACCTGCATCTCAAGCGCAGCGTGACGATGGACGAGGTCATGCGCCGCCTCAAAGCCAACACCCGCGTCGCGCTGACGAACAAACAATCCTCCGCGTCGGTCTTTTCGTTCGGCCGCGACCACGGTCTCTTCGGCCGCATCCTGAATCAGACCGTCATCG
>DATFWH010000010.1:0-4112 GCA_035259465.1 Binatia bacterium | reverse complement strand
ACGAGCGCCAGGCTCGTGCCGGCGTGATCGATGAGGGTGTCGCGCTTGATCGCCGAATAGATGCCGATCGGAATCGAGATCAAAATCGCGACGAGGAGGGCCACGCCCGCAAGCTCGATCGTCGCGGGCAGGCGCTCGGCGATGAGTTTGGTGACCGGCTCGCCGAACTTATACGACCGGCCGAAATCGCCGACCACCGCGCGCGAGATGAATTGCCAGTATTGCGCGAGAAGCGGCTGATCCAGCCCCCATTCGTGGCGCACGCGCGCGACGTCTGCCGGCAGAGCGTCTTCGCCTAACAGGAGATAGACCGGGTCGCCGGGGGCGAGATGCATCAGGAAAAACGCGATGAAGGAAATGCCGAAAAGAACCGGTATCGCACCGATGAGGCGGCGTCCGATCATGGGAAAGAATGAAACTACTGACCTAATTGCGCGAAGGAGCGGTCGAGAACCTGCAGCGCATGATCGACTTGGTCTTTGCTCACGTTGAGCGGCGGCGCGATGCGGACCACGTTGCCCCAGAGGCCTCCCTTGCCGATCAGCAGCCCGTTGCGCCTGGTCGCCTCGAAAAGGCGTTTGATGGACGCGGTGTCGGGCTTTTTATTTTCGCCGACGAGTTCCAGCCCCTGCATCAAGCCCATGCCGCGCACGTCGCCGACGACGGGATATTTGCTCTTGAGCGCTTCGAGCCCCTGGCGCAGGCGGTCGCCCATCACGCGCGCGTTCTCGACGAGATTTTCCTCTTCGATCACTTCGATCGTCGCGCGCGCCGCCGTGGCGGTGACGGGATTGCCGCCGAACGTTGAGATCGTGAGCCCCTTAATGCTGTCGGCTACTTCCGGCGCGGCGATCGTTGCTCCGATCGGGACGCCGTTGGCCATGCCTTTGGCGAAGGTCATGATGTCGGGCTCGACGCCCCAGTGCTCGATGCCGAACATCTTGCCGCCGGTGCGTCCCCAGGCGGTCTGGACCTCATCGCAGATAAAAAGGCCGCCGTATTTCTTTAAGATCGACACTATCTCGGAGAAATATTCTTTCGGCGGCGTGATGTAGCCGCCGACGCCCTGGATCGGCTCGGCGATGAGCGCGGCGACTTGTCCCGACGTCTCGGTCTGGATCGCCTCTTCGAGGTCCTTGGCGCATTTGAGCTCGCAGCTCGGATAGGTGAGGCCGAACGGGCAGCGATAGCAGTACGCGTTGGCGATGTGATGGATGCCGGGAACGGTCGTCGGCGCGATGCGCCACGACGCGTTGCCCGTGAGGGAGAGCGCCATATAGGAACGCCCGCTATAGCTGTGGCGCAGCGCGAACACGTCCTGGCATTTGGTCGAGAGCTGCGCGATCAGCACGGCGGTCTCGTTCGCCTCGGTGCCGCTGTTGGTGAAAAAAGATTTTTGCAGACGGCCCGGCGTGATCTGCGCGAGCTTCTCGGCCAGACGCACGTGCGGCTCGTTGGGATAGAGCGTGGACGCGTGCTGGAGCTTGTGCGTCTGCCCGTCGATCGCGGCGGTCACCTTTTCGTTGCAGTGGCCGACGCTGATCGTGAGAATCCCGCCGAAGAAATCCAGATATTCCTTGCCCTCGGTGTCGTAAATGAAGCTGCCTTTGGCGTGATCGACGACCAGCGGCTCGTCGTAATAATTCGCGACGGAGGAAAAGAGATATTTTTGGTGCTTGTCGAGAATTTCTTGTTTTTTCATTTTTAGCTCAATGGCGCCTGAGAAAATCGAGGATCGGCGGATGGCCTTTCTCCGGCATCTCGCGCAAATATCCGTGCTTGCCGCCTTCGACCAGCACCAGCTCGGCGCCGGCGATTTTTTTCGCCAGCGCGCGGGACGATTCCACATGGCTTCCCGTGCCGCCCTCGTGCGCGTCCTTGCTGCCGACGATCACGAGCGTCGGCGCTTTGATGTTATGCACGATATCGGTCGTCTCGTGGCATTGCCGCGCGACGACGTGACGCAGGTAGCATTTGAGCGGCGGCACCTCGTCGACGATGAGGTCCTGGAACTGCTTAACGACTTCGGGGCGGCTCTTCATGAACTCGTCGCTGAACATGAAGCCCGGCCCCCAGTGATCGTGCTGGTATTTCTCGTAACCTTTGTGGATCATCTCATACGCGGCGTCCAGCGGCACGCCGCGCGGATAATCGGTCAGCGATTCACTGTACTTGCCCGAGCCGGTGCCGGAGAGGACCAGGCTGCGGACTTTCTCCGGGTGATCGAGCGCGATCCACTGCGCGACGCGGCCGCCCATCGAGTGGCCCATGACGTGAGCGCGCTTAATGTCGAGCGCGTCCATCAGCGCCACGCAATCTTGAGCAAAGCCGCGTGTAGAGTAGGGGACGTCGGGCTTGTCGCTGCGGCCGAGGCCGCGGTGATCGTAGATGAGGACTTGATAGTGCTTGGAGAACTCCGGCACTTGAAAAACGCGCCAGGGCGCGAGGCTGATGCCGGTGCCCGCGACGAGCACGAGAGGATCGCCCTTGCCGTAGAGCTCGTAATACAAATTGACGCCGTTGACGTTGACTTTGCCGCTCTTGACCGGCTTCGGACCTTCCATCGCTCCTCCGGGATGATGAGAAAAAACGCTATCCAATCCCAAATTCGCTGTCAATGATGCCGGGAAGAATTGTCAGGGAGCCGTCGCCCATTCGGCGTCGGCCAGCTTCCAGCCGCCGCCGAGCGCGCGGTAGAGCTGAACGATGACGACGAGTTGGTCGAGCTGGGTTTGGGCGAGGGCGTTTTCGGCCGGAAAGAGCTGCTGCTGGGCTTCGAGCACTTCGAAGTAGCTCGAGAAGCCGGCGATGTAGCGCTGGGTCGAGACGGTGACCGCTTCGCGCAGATCGGCGACGGCGCGCGCCTGCTGGGCGCGCACCTCGGTCAATTTCTGCCGCGAGACGAGCGCGTTGGAGACTTCGTGAAACGCGTTAAGCGCGGTCTGCTCGTATTGTAGCCGCGCTGCTTCCCATTCGGCCTGGAACTGCCTGTACTGACCGACCAGCCGCCCGCCCTGGAACAGCGGCCCGGCGAGCGAGGCGGCGGCCGACCACACCCGGTTTCTACCGGCGGTAATGGCGGAAAGCTCCGGACTCGCGAAGCCGAAAAGGCCGGTGAGGTCGAGGCGCGGAAAGAAATCGGCGATCGCCACTCCAATGCGCGCGTTGGCTGCGACGACCTGCTGCTCGGACTGGCGGATATCCGGCCGGCGCTCGAGAAGATCGGAAGGGATTCCCGCGGGGATCTCCGGGGGCGACAGCTGCGCCGTTAATGCGGCGCCGCGGGTTACAGGTGCGGGTGAGCGACCGAGGAGTAGATTAATTTGATTCTCCTTGAACACGATGAGGCGCTCGAGGTTGGGCACGGTGGCGGCGGTCTGGGCGAGCGACGCGGAAGCCCGCGCGGTCTCGAGGCGAGAGGCGACTCCGCCTTCGAGCCGCTGGCGGAAGATGTCGTAGCTGTCGCGAAAACTCTCGGTCGTGCGCCGCGCGATCTCGACCTGGAGATCGAGCTCGAGCAGCTCGAAATAGGCCTGGGCCAAATCGCTCACAAGGGAGAGCATGACGCCGCGGCGCGCCTCCTCGTTGGCAAGAATCTGGGCGCGCGCCGCTTCGTCGGCGCGGCGAATGCGCCCCCAGAGATCGATCTCCCAAGAGGCGTTTAAAAGCCCGGCGAACGCATTGACGGTCTTGCCTTGTGTAGAGGCGACACGGTCGCCGACGGCGTTCTTGCCGCGCGCGGTGTCGGCTTCGTAGCCGAGCTGCGGGAAGAACTCCGAGCGGACCTGGATGCCGATGGCTCGAGCCTGCTCGATCCGCTGCACCGCCACGAGCAAATCGTAATTAGTCGCGAGCGCGTTTTTAATCAGATCTGCGAGCGCCGGATCCTTGAAGACTTCCCACCAGGGAAGGTCGGCGAACGAGACCTGCTCGGCGGCGCCCTCCTGGCCGCGAAAAGCCGGCGGCGCCGCGACGGACGGGCGCTTGTAGTTCGGCCCGAGGGCGCAGGCGGAGAGCGCCAGCGCTGCGACGAACGCGTAGGCGGGCGGTGCGCGACGGACGGACATCCTCCTCACCACGGCGATGCCGCTCCTCAATCCGGCTGCGGCGCC
>DATFWH010000009.1:0-6085 GCA_035259465.1 Binatia bacterium | reverse complement strand
AGCGGCTGCGCGTTCGCGCGCGCCGGCGTCATTTGCAACAAGGTGATTGCGGCGAGGAAGGCGAGAACGCGCGCGAGCTTCATTTTTTCTCCTGTTCGTCCAGCTCGTAGACGAGGGCGGACTTGATCGCGGCATCGATCTGCCCGGCCATCGGATTGCGGATCTCCTCGCCGATATGCGCCATCGCGCCGAGCGTCCGCCCGACGATCGCGAAGGTCTTCGACAACTGCCACGCCAGTCCGAGGTCGGATGACACGGCGGCGATCGCGCCGGTGACGTTCACCGGCAGACGGCGGCCGCGGCGCGCTTCCGCCGCAGCGGCGACTTTCTGCAAAAGATCGCAGTAGCGGCCGTAAACTTCGGTCTCGCGCGCGATCTGAAATAGGCGGTCGGAGCGCGGGTCGCCTTCGGCGTGCGTGCGGTGACCGATGCCGGGGATGCGCTGTTTGCGCTCGTCGTAGTCCTTGGCGACGGCCGCCGCGATCGCGTCGAGGTCGGCGTTATGAACTCCGGGCGGCAGCGCTTGCTGCAGCATGCGCGCGCACCATTCGGAAGACCCGAGATGGACGCTGCCGGCGCCGAGGATCGACGCCGCGACCGCCGCCTGGATCGACTCCGGCGCCGTGTGATAGGTGAGGCGCGCCGAGATGACGCTCGAGACCATGCCGTGCTCGACCAGGATCGTGAGCAGCGCGTCGACCATGCGCCGCTGCCCGTCCGTCGGCATTTTGCCGGCGAGCATCAGGTACGCCATATCGCTGAAAGTAATCTTGCCGACGAGCTCTTCGGTAAGGTCGCGCCCGCGGACCAGAATGCGATGGAGCTCGGCCTTGCCTAGGCCGGTGGCGATTCTCGGCTTCTCGCTCATGGGTTCACCTCCGAAAGCGGCGCTACTCACGAGACATATGGTATGCTCGTCGCCGCTGTCAAGGCGCTATTGCAGCCGGCGCGCCGTTCAAATAAAGTTTTGCGGTAGGAAGGAGGGTTGGCTATGTCCCAGCTCCGCTGTTTGACGATCAAGGCGAAGGAGCCGCGCCGTCTGGCCGATTTTTACCGGCGCGTCTTCGAAGTGAAAACCGTCTCCGAGGACGACAACCTGATCCGGCTCTCCGACGGAGTCTTCACGCTCGGGCTGCTCAAAGGAAACGGCGAGCGCAAAAACGGATTGGATGCCAGCGGCTTTCGCGTCGAGGACCTTGACCGTGTCGCGGCGAAAGCGGCGCGCCGAGAAGACGGCGCGGCGCCGTACAGCGAGCGGCGCGTCGCCGATCCGGACGGCAACCTCATCGATCTCAATCACGAAGGCTTCGGCGCCTCGACGGAAAAAAGCCCTTTCCCGATAAAGCACATCGCGCTCTACACCGCCGATCCCAAGCGGCTGTCGGATTTTTACCAGGACGCTTTCGCAATGAAGGAAGTGGCCTATTCGGACAGATCGTCGATCTTCGTCTCCGACGGCTACTTCAACGTCGCGCTGCTCTTCCAGCGCGTCGGCGAGGAAAAGAACGGCTACAATCACTTCGGCTTCCATATCCAGGACATCGAACAGATCCGCGACCGCGCCGAAGGCGCCGGCGTCCGGCGCGGCGCGAAGCGCCCGGATCGGATACCGTACGCGGAGTACCGCGTCCACGATCCCGAGGGGAACGGGATCGATATCTCGGTCAAGGGCTGGAAAGCGTAGTGCGGCGAGGGCAGGTGTGAGATTCGTATTTCGTTTCGTCGCGCTGTCGTTGTTATTTCTCCTGGCGCGTCACGCTGGCGCCGCGGACAAAGTCATCGCCGACTTCGGCGGCGTCTCCGGCTTTCAGAGCGCGACGTGGGTCGCAAAGGATTTAAAGCTCTTCGATAAATACGGGCTCAACGTCGACCTCGTCATGATAACCGGCGGTGCGCGCTCGGTCGCGGCGCTTCTCGGCGGCAGCACGCAGTTCGCCACCGGCTCCGGCACCGCGCCGCTGCAGGCCTACGCGCGTGGCTCGGACGTGACGATTCTCGCCGCGTCTTACAACAAATTTCCTTACGCCGTCGTCGTGAAGCCGGACATCCGCTCGCCCAAGGATCTGCGCGGGAAGAAGATCGGCATTCTTAATTTCGGCGGCTCGAACGACATCGCGCTACAGCTCGCGCTCAAGGAATGGGGCATTAAGCAGCAGGAGGTGAACGTTATTATCGGCGCCGATGCGCCGACGCGGCTCTTGTCGCTCACCGTCGGCAGCATCGATGCGACGATTCTCTCGCCGCCGCATCTCACGATGGCGGTGAAGGCCGGCTACCGCATCCTGGGGGACATGGGTGACATGCACGCTCGGTTCTCGCAGTCCACACTTTATGTCAGGCGCGGTTATCTCAAGGACAATCGCGATGTCGTTAAGCGATTCCTCAAGGCATATGCGGAGGCGATCAAGGTCGTAAAGACCGACCGCGAGCGCACCATTAAAATCTTCGCGCAGCGGATGCGCCTCGACGACCGGGAAATCTTGAACGATACCTATAATTACTTCGCTCCGCGCTTTTCGTTCCCGCCGCGCGTCGACATGCAGGGCATCAAGGATACGGTCGACTTTTACGCGGAGACGAGCCCGGAGCTGCGCGGCCGCAAGCCAGAGGAGTTCGTCGACCCGTCCTTGATGGATGAATTGGAGAGAGAAGGTTTTTTTAAAAGCTTGGGCGGCTGACTTTATCGCTTCAGCTCTTCGCTCGCTTTCTTCGCGAACGACCAGTCCGCCACGTCCGAGATCGCAGCGGCCGTCTTGCTCTTCCGGCCTTCCTGGACGAGCTGGATGACGTTTTTCATGACATCGTCCGGCGCGATCCCGTTCCGGCTGTAAAGCCCGACGAGATCGCGGTACATCGCCTCGCGCACCTCCGCGTCTTTGACGCCCCAGCCTTTTTCCATAAGCGCAAGAATGTCGGCCTTGCGGTTATGAATGTAATCCACGCTTTTGATCAGCGCGCGAATCATCTTGACGATCTCGCCGGGAGCCTCTTTCATCTTGTCGACGTGCGTCGCGAGACCGCCGAGTGGAATCTTGAGCACGTCGTTGAACGATACGATCTCGTTGAAGCCTTTGCTGCGGCCGATCTTGTTGAACGGCGGCACGAGCATCGCGGCCTGGATATTGCCGGCCTCGAGCGACTGATACCGCGCGGAGCTGCCGCCGATCTGAAGGAACGTCACGTCTTTCTCGCTCATGCCGTGTTTCCTGAGAATTGTGATCACCTCGCTGTGCGGCGTGCCGCCGAAGCTGCTGATGCCGACGATTTTGCCTTTGAGGTCTTCGACGCGTTTGATCGCCGGCGCGGTCACGAGGACGTGATCGGAGCCGTCCATCACCGACATGACGATCTTGACAGGCAGGCCGGCGAGTGCGGCGCCGACGAAGTTCGAGAAAGTGCCGCCGTAGTCGACGTTTTTACTCGCGACGCCGGTCACGACGACCTGGTTCTGCATCACGACGACGACGGCATTGAGCCCTTCGCCTTTGAAGAAGCCTTTCTCTTCGGCGATGACGAACGGCAGGGAGTTGCTGCCGGTGCGCGTGGTGAGGCCGAGTGTGATCTTCTTGTCCTGCGCGCCCGGTGCGGGGGGCAGCGCCGCGGCGGTCGCAAGCGCGGCGAGAATGGAGAGGAGAACGCGGACTGGCCGCATTACTCGACGAGATCCATGAGGACGCCGTCGGGATCGGCGAGCGAGCGCTTGCCCAATACGCACGCGTCGATCTCCGCAAGCGTGCGCGGACCGAAGCGGCCGAGATCGATTTTCTTCGGCGCCGACTCGGGATGATCGTGCGCGAGCGCCTGGAGATCTTGGTCGGCGGTCTTCAACGTGTCGACTTTGAAGCCGATGTGATCGAGCCCCTCGGTCATCGTGCGGTAGGATTTATTTTCCGTCGGGATGATGACGATCGCGACTTTGCCGTCGCTCACGCAGAGCTGGCCGCTGTCGCCGCCGCCTTCAACGGGCCGCAGCTCGAAGACATCCTGATAGAATTGCGCGAGATAGGCCGGCTTCGCCGTTCGAATCGCGACATGATGGAGATGGCGCGGCTGCTCCCAGCCTTTTTCGACGTAGCCTTCGCGTACCTTCGCGACGCCCTGCTGCGACACGTCCATGTGCGCGCCAGAGGGGTCCTGGATGCGCATGACGGCGAACGGCACGTGCTCGAGGCTGCTCGTGACGCGCACCTCGGGATATTTTTTTAGGCGCTCCATGACCGTTTGACCGGATTCCACCTCGAAGCCGAAATGGTCGAGGCCCGAGCGGATGCCCGCGTGCCGCTGCAACAGCGCGAGGCCCATAACGCCGTCGCTCAGATGGCCGCGGTTGGGATTATATTCGCCTTTTTCGTCGGTCATGCCGGTCGTGATCTGCCTCATGCCGAAGATATCGCGGTAGAAGCGGGCGGTCTTGTCGTAATTTTCCGTGTAGATGGCGACGTGGCGGATGCGCGCAAAGCCCATGGCGGTGTCCTCCTGAAGCCGGACTATCACCCGGCGCGGCGCGTTGTCAACGGCGGTTGACAGGCCGGAAGCAGCGTGGAAGATTACGACAGGAAAATTTTCATGCCCATCAACGCGCTCGAGGATATCACTGTTATTGAATGTGCCACGTTCGTGACCGGACCGTACGCCACGGCGCTGCTCGCCGAGCTCGGCGCGCGCGTGATCAAGATCGAGTCGCCGCCGGAAGGCGACCCGTACCGCTATTTCGCCGCCGACGAGTTCTACAGCCCGAACTTCGCGCACCTGAATCGCAACAAGGAAAGTCTCGCGCTCGATCTCAAGAGCGATCGAGGGAAAGAAATCTGCATCAATTTAGTCAAAGGAGCCGACGTGTTCGTGGAGAATTTTCGTCCGGGCGCCGCCGAGCGCCTGGGGCTCGGCTACGACGCGCTCCGCAGCGCGAACCGGCGGCTGGTCTATTGCTCAATCTCCGCGTTTGGCAAGAGCGGCCCCTACGCCGACAAGCCGGGCTTCGACACGCTCGGGCAGGCGATGAGCGGGCTTTTGAGCGTGCTGACCGACCCGGATAAGCCGTCGGTGATGGGCATCGCGCTCTCGGACTACACGACCGGCATGTCGGCGTGCTACGGCATTCTCGGCGCGCTGCTGGCGCGGCAGAAGACCGGGCACGGCTCGAAGGTCGAGACCTCGCTGCTTCAGGCGACGTTGTCGTTCATCGGCGAGACCGCCGCGGGATACCTGCGCACAGGGCAGGTTCCCGACCGCGCGGCGCGCGTGAAGAACGCCCACGCGTTCGCCTTCGTCGCGAGCGACGGACTGCCGCTTGCGATCCATTGCTCTGTGCCGGAAAAATTCTGGCAATCTTTTCTCGAAGCCGCCGGCCGCACAGAGCTGTTGTCCGACGAGCGATTCAAGACGCGCGAGGCGCGCAAGCGGAACTACGCGGCCCTCGAGGAGGCGCTGAAGCCGACGTTCGCCTCGCGGACGCGCTCCGAATGGCTCGCGCTGATGGAAAAGCACGACGTCCCCGCCGCGCCGCTGTATAACATCGCCGAAGTCCTGGACGATCCGCAGGTGCGGCATCTCGGCATGGTCGAAGAGGTCAGCCACCCGAAGGCCGGGAGCTGGAAATTTGTCGGCGGGCCGGTGAGCTACACGAAGCTTTCGCCCGATCCTGCGAAGCCGGCGCCGCTCGTCGGCGAGCAGACCGCGCGGATCCTCGCCGAGGTCGGCTGCGATTCGGACGAGCTGCGGGAGCTCGAGGATGAGGGGATAATAAAAATCGGAGGCGCCCATCGTCACGGGGCGCGGCAGGAGCGATTATGAGTAAGGCTCGCGTCCTATATATAGGCACCGACAACGGGCTTTTCGCCGCCGCGGCGCGGGACGGCCGCTACCAGCCGCATCCTGCAGGTTTGCAGGGTAAGGGCGCGATACGATCGCCGGTAGTGATCGACCGCCGCGAACCGCACCGCATGTACGCGGCGACCGGCCGCTGCGGCGTCTTGGTGAGTGAAAACAGCGGCGGAAGCTGGCGCGAGATCAACGACGGCGTCACTTATAAGGAAGCCTGGTCGCTCGCGCAGCATCCGCTCACCGGCGAGCTGGTCCTCCGCAC
>DATFWH010000008.1:0-3313 GCA_035259465.1 Binatia bacterium | reverse complement strand
GAAACCGCCGTTGCGCTCCCGGCCTATCGAAGTGTCCTGGACAAATTCCCCGTCGAAGCGACGGGCCTCGAAGTCGCGGTCGCTCTCGACCGCCGCCGAGTTGCCGGAACCGTGCTGAAAGCAAACGTCGACGGAGCCGCGCCGGTGTATCTAATTCGCAACGACGATTATTTCTCCCGGCCGGGCCTCTACGGCACGCCGCAAGGCGATTATCCCGACAACGCCGAGCGGTTCGCTTTTTTCGGCAAGGCGGCGCTGGAACTCGCCGCGGCCACGGGGCCGTGGGATGTGCTCCATTGCCACGACTGGCAATCGTCGCTCGTCCCCGTTTTGAGCCGTCTCGGCGCGGCGAGGCCGGCGGCGAAAACAATTCTTACAATTCATAACCTCGCGCATCAGGGTCTTTTTCCCTATTCGGAATGGCCGCTGCTGGGTCTCGATCCTTCGTACTTCACGCCGAAATATCTCGAGTTTTACGGCAAGATCAATTTTCTTAAAGGCGGGATTCTTTTCGCCGACGCGCTCGCGACCGTGAGCCGAAAATATGCCGAGGAGATACTCACGCCGGAATACGGCTGCGGGCTCGAAGGCGTGCTCCGCGAGCGCCAGCGCGATCTTCACGGCGTCCTGAACGGCGTCGACTATGGCGAATGGAGTCCCGAGAGCGACGAGTTCGTCAAAAAGAACTACGGCCCCGGCAATATGGCCGGCAAGGCCGAATGCAAGCAGGATCTCCAGCAATTCTACAATCTGCCGCAAAGGCGGTCGACCCCTTTGCTCGGTATCGTCTCGCGGCTGGCCGATCAGAAGGGGATCGATCTCCTGCTCGAGATCGTCGTCCAGCTTCTGGGGATGGATTTACAGATGGTCGTTCTCGGCGCCGGCGATCAAAAGTATCAGGAGCTGATTTCGGCGCTGCCCTCCGCGCACCCGAGGAAAATCGGCGTTACGATCGGCTTCGACAACGCGCTCGCGCACAAGATCGAAGCCGGTGCGGATATTTTTTTAATGCCGTCGCGCTATGAGCCCTGCGGGCTGAATCAGATTTACAGTCTCAAATACGGCACGGTTCCGGTCGTGCGCGCAACCGGCGGCCTCGACGATACGATCGAAGATTTCGATCCGCTGTCGGGGAAGGGGAACGGCTTTAAGTTCGCGGACTATTCGGGCGAGGCGTTTCTCTCGGCGATCAAGCGCGCGCTCGCGGTCTATATCAATAAAAAAGCATGGAGTCAGGTCGTCGCCAACGGCATGGCGGCGAATTTCTCCTGGGAGCGCGCGGCGACCGATTATCTCCAGCTATATCGGCAGATGACGGGCGGCCGTTCGTCGACATCGCCGCCGCGGCCTATTCCATAAAAAAATCCGGCCGCCGGCATTGCTGCCGACGGCCGGATTGTTCACCAACCGCTCCATCCTGCTCTGGATGATACGTTACGAGCCTGGGATAACGGTGACGGTTCCGTCGCCGTTGAAGGCGACGGTGTCCAGGGCCTGACGGTCCTGGTCGATCGCGCTCCGGTCCTCGGCGAGCTGCTCGTCGCTGGCGCCGTTGCGCATATCCTCTGCGAGCCTATCCTGATCCCGCTGAAGCTGCTCGTTCATCGCGGTCTGATCGGGGATCGGGGCAGGGTTCGAGTCGTTCGAAAACTGCGGGCTCTCCTCATTCGTAGGAGCGAACGAATTCCGGTCGGATGACTGCATATCGCGCGACGATGTATCGCCGCTCCACGCGTAGGACTCCGATGTATCGTCGCTGCTCGAATACCTGCCGCCGTGGGCGAAAGCCGCCGGCGCCGCGATCAACGATCCAGCCAGAATGCCTCCCAACGCGAAAGTTTTATAGCCGTATTTTTTCATTAAGCGCACCTCCTGTGAAAATTTCGACGCTGTTCGCGCCTACGCCTTTTTGTTTGTTACGCAACGCGTGTGCCAAGAGCGGGAAAAAAAATTCCCACGGCGCGGGAATTTTATGCCGCGCCTCCGGCGTTTAAAAAGCCATGTTCGATCTTGCCGGGTAGAATCGAAACAGGGGTGAAAAATTTTCCCTGGGGTGAACGACCCAGGTCTTTCAACGGCGAAGAAAAAGAAATGTCCGCCGGCAGCGGCGTCTTCGCGCGATCGTTATGAACATTCTTTTTACATTCGCGCTCCTGATCGCACCATAAAGCCGTTTTCCAGAAAAAATAATACGTTTTTCAGGTGAATACCTGATTGATGTTAATTTCGCGATCGTGGTACATCGCGGGGCACTGCGCGGTAGAGGGAGCGGAGTCGGCGGACGTGGCAGCCAATGGAGGATGTGCCATGAAATCCGGCGATCGCATCGCGAGACTCGCTGTTCTTGTTGTCGGAGCGCTATTCGTTCTCGCCTCGCCCCGGAGCGCGACGCCCGTCTCGCCTCTCATACCCAACAACCTGCCGCTTCAGAATCCCACCGGCGCGCACGCGACCTTCAGCACGACCGGCGCGCTGGATCTGAGCAACGAATTTTTTCAGAACCTCGGCACCAACGGACGGCGCTGCTCGAGCTGCCACGTGCCGGAGGACGGCTGGACGATCACGCCGGCGGACGTGCAGCAGCGCTTCGCGAAGACGAACGGGACCGATCCGATCTTTCGCCCCAACGACGGCTCGAACTCGCCCAACGCCGACGTCTCGACGCTGGAGGCGCGCCGCACGGCGTACAGCATGCTGCTCACCAAGGGAGTGATACGTATCGGCATCGGCATTCCCAGCGCCGGTGAATTCGACCTCATCGCGGTCGACAACCCGTACGGCTTCGCCAGCGCCGCGGAGCTGTCGCTGTTCCGCCGCCCGCTGCCTTCGACCAATTTAGGCTTTTTGAGCACCGTCATGTGGGACGGGCGCGAGACGTTTGTCGGCCAGACGATACATTTCGATCTCGCCGACCAGGCCAACGGCGCGACGCAGGGCCACGCGCAGGGGAACGCGTTGACCCAAGCGCAGCGCGACAGCATCGTCGCGTTCGAGACCGCGCTTTTCACGGCCCAGATTCTCGACAACGACGCCGGCCGCCTCGACGTCAAGGGCGGCCTCGGCGGCCCGCAAAATCTTTCTCAGCAGGATTTTTACATCGGCATCAACGATCTGTTCGGCGACAGCAAGACCGGCGCGCCGTTCGACCCGGTCGTCTTCACGATTTACGACGCGTGGAAAAACCTGACCGGCGGCGGACAGAACCAGGCGCGCGCCGCGGTGGCGCGCGGCCAGGAGGTGTTCAACAGCAAGTTGATCCAAATCAGAGGCGTCAGCGGCATCAACGACGAGGCGGCTTTCGGGAATCCTACCG
>DATFWH010000007.1:0-3137 GCA_035259465.1 Binatia bacterium | reverse complement strand
GCGCCGAACCCCGGCGCGAAACGCTCGACCTGGGCCGCGATCTTTTCCGTCATGTCTTCCGTGGACGCGTGCGGCACGTGGCAATAGGTCCACACGGTGTGCTTGCCCGCCGGCGCGCGCGACGGATCGAAGAGCGACGGCTGCGCCAGCAGCACGAACGGCCGCTCGCGCGCTTTGCCCTCCCATGCCGCGCGCTCGGACGCGGCGATCTCTTCCAGCGCGCCGCCCAGATGAACCGTGCCGGCGCGACGACACGCCTCGTTTTTCCACGGCACCGGCGCGTCCAGCGCCCAATCGACTTTGAAGACGCCCATGCCGTAGCGATAACGGGCGAGCCGCGCGCGAAAATATTCGGGCAGCGTTCGCCCGGCGATTCTCAGCAGCTGCCGCGGCGTCACGTCGCAGAGCACCGCCCGCGCCTCGGGAAGCTCCTCGAGCGATTCGATGCGCCGGCCGGTTATGACCTCGCCGCCCAAAGAGCGCAGATAATTCGCGAGCGCGTCGGCGATTTTCTGAGCGCCGCCGCGCGGGATCGGCCAGCCGACCGCGTGGCCCGACGCGCCGAGAACCAGACCGAAGCCGGCCGTGAGCGAATGCTCCAGCGGCAGCATGGCGTGCGCCGCGAGGCCGGCGAAAAGCGCGCGCGCTTTGGTCTCGCGAAAGTGCTTATCCGCGACGGCGCGCGCGGAGCGCAGCGCGCGGACGCCGAAAGACACCAACGCCAGCGGGTGCGACGGCAGGCGCGGCGGAGCGAGGAAGTCCGTCAGGAGCCGCTCCCAGTTTCGCGTGATCGGCGCGAACAAATCGCGATACGCTTCCGCGTCGCGACCGAGCCCGGCCGCGGTCGCCTCCAAAGAGCGGTCGAGGACCGCCGCCGAGCCGTCGTCGAGCGGGTGGGCCACCGGTATAGGCGGCTGGATCCATTCGAGGCCGAAGTCGGCGAGCGGCAGCTCGCGAAAGAAAGGAGAAGCCGCGGCCAGGGGATGCACGGCCGAACAAACGTCGTGGACAAAGCCCGGCAGCGTCAATTCCGCGGACCGCGCGCCGCCGCCGATCTCGTTTTCGGTCTCGAAAACGACGACCGAGCGGCCCGCCCTTGCGAGGACGACGGCGGCGGAGAGGCCGTTGGGCCCGGCGCCGATAACGACGGCATCGTAGGCGCGCTTCACGATTGCTAAAACATCGCATGATTCGGCGGGCGAAGCCAGAAAACTCCTCCCGCCGAAGGCGGTATTGGAGCGGGCGGGCTTTGGTGTTTAACTTGAGACGCCTTATGTCCGACCGGAGCTGGATCAAGCGACTCGTCCCCGAATCGCTCATCACCGCGACGCGGCCGCTCCGCCTCTATTTCGATCCGCAGCATCGCTTCGATCGCAAATTCGGCGTGGAGACGACCGGCTTCATCGAGCCCGAAGACTTGGGGGCGAGCGAGGCGAGCCCCGACGAGACCGGCGGCTACGAGGCGACGCCGCGCGAAGCTTTCCTGCGCATCATCCAGAGCCTCCGCCTCGAATACTCCCGCTACACTTTTGTCGACATGGGCTCCGGCAAGGGCGCCGTGTTGCTTTACGCGGCGGAATTTCCATTCAGGCGCATCGTCGGCGTGGAATTTTCCCCGGAGCTCCACCGGATCGCGGAGCTGAATCTCGCCAGCTACCGCGGCCGGGCCGCCTGCCGCTCGATCCGGTCGATCTGCATGAACGCGGCCGTTTTTCCGGTTCCGTCCGAGCCCGCGGTGTTATTTTTTTTCAATCCCTTCAAGGGCCGCACGCTGGAAACCGTGCGGGAGAACATCGAGCGCAGCGTTGCGAATGGGCAGCGCGACCTTTTCGTCGTCTACTACCATACGAAGAGTCGCCATCCCGTGTTCGATCGGGCCGCGCGATTGCGCACGATTCAACGCGAGGCCGACCATACCGTTTACGCGCCCTTCGGCGACCCGGCAAATGGACAAAAGCGGGAAAAAATGGAATAATGTCCTAAAATTAAGCACTTATGCCTGAGCTTAGAAAAGACCCGGTGATCGGGCGGTGGGTGATTATCTCCACCGAGCGCGCCAAGCGGCCCACGCACACCGAGCGTCCGAAGCCGCCGCCGCGGCCCGGCCCATGCCCGTTCTGCGAGGGCAACGAGGGCATGACGCCGCCGGAGATCGCCGCCTACCGGCCCGGCGGCTCGCAGCGCGACGGCCCGGGCTGGACGCTCCGCGTCGTGCCGAATAAGTTCCCGGCGCTCATGATCGAGGGCAACCTCGACCGCCGCGGCGAAGGCGTCTACGACCTGATGAACGGCATCGGCGCGCACGAGGTCATCATCGAGACCCCCGTGCACGAGACCAACGTCGCCGCGCTGAAAGAGAAGCAGTTCGAGGAGCTATTGTGGGCCTATCGCGACCGCATTCTCGATCTGCGCGAGGACAAGCGCTTCCGCTACGTGCTCATTTTCAAGAACCAGGGCGCCGAGGCGGGGGCGACGATGGAGCACACGCACTCGCAGCTGATCGCGCTCCCGATCGTACCGCGCACGGTGAGCGACGAGCTCATGGGGGCGCAGGAATACTATAAATACAAAGAACGGTGCATTTACTGCGACATCGTCCGGCAGGAAGTGGAAGACCGCGTCCGGATCGTGGGCGAAAACGATAGCTTCGTCGTCATCTGCCCGTTCGCGCCGCGCTTTCCCTTCGAGACCTGGATCCTGCCGAAAAAGCATTCCTCGTATTTCGAGCACGCCACCAAGGTCGAATACGTCGATCTGGCGCGCTCGCTCCGAGAGACGGTCGTGCGCCTGAACCGCACGCTGAACGACCCGCCGTTCAATTACATCGTGCATTCCATGCCGTTTCAGGAGATGGAAAACGGCCATTATCACTGGCACATCGAGGTCATGCCGAAGCTCACGCAAGTGGCGGGCTTCGAATGGGGCACGGGGTTCTACATCAATCCGATGCCGCCGGAGATGGCGGCGCAGCTGCTCCGCGAGGTCGCGCTGTAGATTTCGCGCCGAACGATTCGCGTCCACCCTTTATGAAAATTCTGATGGTGGCTTCCGAATGCGTGCCGCTCGTCAAGACCGGCGGCCTCGGCGACGTGGTCGGCGCGCTCTCCGCGGCGCTGGCGCGCGATGGAGTCGAAACC
>DATFWH010000006.1:0-10244 GCA_035259465.1 Binatia bacterium | reverse complement strand
TCGCCAACGTCGTCTCGTCGCAGGACGCCGTGCACAGCCCCTACGGCGGAGTCGTGCCCGAGCTGGCTTCGCGCCAGCACGTGCGCAACATACTGCCGATCATCGACGCTGCGCTCAAGCAGGCCGGCATTACGATCGGCGATCTGGAAGGCATCGCGGTGACGCGCGGGCCGGGGCTCGTCGGATCGCTGCTCGTCGGCCTGTCGGTCGTTAAGGGCATCGCCTATCGCTGGAACATTCCCTACGTGGGCGTTAATCATTTGGAAGCGCACCTGCTGGCGATTTTTCTCGACCGCGAGGTGTCATTCCCGTATTTGGCGCTGCTCGCGTCCGGCGGCCATACGCTGCTTTACGTCGTACGCGACTTCGGCGAGTATCACTTTCTGGGCGGCACGCGCGACGACGCGGCCGGTGAGGCTTACGACAAAGTCGCCAAAATGATGGGCTTGGGCTATCCCGGCGGTCGGGTGATCGACAATCTTTCCAAAACCGGCAACGCCAAGGCGGTCGCTTTTCCGCGCGCGCGGATAAAAAAGGGCGCGCACGAGTTCAGCTTCAGCGGTCTCAAAACCGCCGTGTGGCATTATCTCAGGGAAGGCGGCGCGGCCGCGCCGCAGGCCGAGGTAGCGGCGAGCTTTCAGGAGGCAGTCGTCGACATGCTGATTGCGCCGACTCTTCGGGCGGCGATCGATCTCGACGTCAAGCATATCGTGCTCGCCGGCGGAGTCGCGGCGAACAGCCGGCTCAGGGCGAAGATGGCCGAAGCGGCGGCTGCGGAGGGCATGGACCTTCACGTGCCGCCCCCGGCGCTCTGCACCGACAACGGCGCCATGATCGCGCTCGCCGGATATCACATGCTGCGGCGCGGGTTGCGCGATGGCCTCCACCTCAACGCCGACGCCGACCTGACGCTATAAACAATTTTCGGATTTTCGATTGCCGATTTCGATTAATCTAAAATCCAAAATCTAAAATTTAAGATCGAAAATAAATATGGCGAGTCTTTACCGGGAAGCCCGCGATGCGCTGAAAGATTCCGGCTTCAAGCCCAAGAAGCGGCTCGGACAGAATTTCCTCGTCCACGAAGCGGTGCTCGACGCGATCATGCGCCTCGTCGAGCCGACTCCCGAGGACGAGATTCTGGAAATCGGTCCAGGTCTCGGATCATTGACGAGGAGGCTCGTCGAAAGCGGCGCGAGCCGCGTCTGGGCGGTCGAGATCGACCCCAAGCTAGTCGCGAAACTCCGCGAGGGCGACTTGGCCGCGCGGCCCTCGCTGCAGCTGATCCACGGAGACATTCTCGAACTGCCGCTCGAATCGATCTTGCCGGAGCGAAAGATCAAGCTCGTCGCGAATCTGCCGTACAGCATCTCGACGCCGGTGCTTTTCCGGTTATTCGATCTGCGCGAGCGGTTTTCCTTCTTTGTTCTCATGGTGCAGCGCGAGGTTGCGGAGCGCATCGCGAGCGCTCCAGGGACCAAAGCCTACGGCGCTTTGTCCGTGTGGGCTCAAATCTACGGGCGGATCGCGGCCAAAGTGCCGGTCGCGTCCGAGGCTTTTTTCCCTCGTCCTAAAGTACGGTCGATGGTGCTCAAGATCGAACTGCGCGCCGAGCCGCTCATCACCGCCGATGAAATTCCCTTGATGCGAGGGTTGGTGCGCGCGGCATTCGGGCAAAGGAGAAAGACGCTGCTGAACAATTTAAGCGCCTGGCTCAAGCTCCGGCGCGAGGAAACCGAGCGCACGCTGCGCGGCGCAAGCATCGATCCGATGCGGCGCGGCGAGACGCTCTCCGTCGAGGAGTTCATCCGGCTCGCACGTTCCATTCAACGCTCTCGTCCATCCGCTGTTGCACAAACCAACTGAAGATCATGCCCGAGCTTCCCGAAGTCGAGACGATCTGCCGCGGCCTTCGTTCGCGCGTGGTCGGCCGCCGCATCGTTGACGTCGAAGTCCTGGAGCCGCGGCTCCGAACGCGGATCGGCGCGGACTTCGCGTCGACGCTCAACGGCAGAGTCATCACGGCTGTCAGACGGCGCGCGAAATATATTCTGATCGATCTGGACGACGATTCGATTTGGCTGACGCACCTCGGCATGTCGGGGAAGCTCATCTGGGTCGCGAAGGGAAGGCGGCGCGAAAAGCATGATCACATCATTGTCAAGCTTGACCGCGGCAACGAGCTTCGCTATCACGACCCGCGCCGCTTCGGGCTGTCGCTCGTCACGACGCGCGGCGGGATCGACGCTCTGCCGCAGCTAAAGACGCTCGGACCGGAGCCGCTCGACGGCGAATTCAATACGGAATATCTCTACGGCACGACGCGCGGGTCGCGGCGCAGAATCCGCGATCTGCTGATCGACCAGACGGCCGTCGCCGGCCTAGGCAACATCTACGCCAACGAGATTCTCTTTCACGCCGGAGTGCGGCCGACCGCCCGCGCGTGGAAGCTCCGCCGGTCGGAAGTCGAGCGGGTCGCGCAGCTCACGCCGAAGATTCTCCGCGAAGCGATCCGCTGGTGCGGCACGTCGTTCTCCGACTACCGCGACGCCGAAGACCGCTACGGGAATTTTCAAAAACATCTAAGAGTCTACGATCGCGAGCGTGAGAAGTGCCGCGTGTGCGGAGCTGTGATCAAGCGCGTGGCCGTCGGAAACCGCAGCGCGTTTTATTGCCCGCGCTGTCAGAAATAGTGTGATTCAACGCGACGCGAGTCCGCGCCGCGTCTTCTCGAATCCGAACAGCTTGATGAAGCCGCCGAAGGTGCGGTCGCTGAGAGTTTTCAACCGCTGGATGTAATCGGGCGTTTCGCGCCAGATCGTCTCCGCGTCGATTTTTCCTCCGAGCTGCTCGATTTCTTCGCTGTTCGACGGAACGTTGAGCCAGCGCTCGATCATCGGTTGGTCGACTTCCAGGTGAAACTGCAGCGCGTAGACCTTCTCGCCGTAGCGAAAGGCCTGCTGTTCGCAGAGCGAAGACGCCGCGAGATGGTGCGCGCCGCGCGGCAGCTCGAAGGTGTCGCCATGCCACTGGAAGATTTTTTCCTGCGGTTCGAAATGCGTCAAGAGCGGGTCGTTCGACGCCTTCGGCGTCGTCGCGACGTCGTACCAGCCGATCTCCTTTTCGCGGCTTTTATACACCGATGCTCCCAGCGTCTTCGCGATCAGCTGCGCCCCGAGACAGATTCCTAAAACCGGCATGTCGCGACGAAGCGCTTCTTCGATGAGCTGCATCTCGGTTGCGAGATGCGAATAGTTTGCAGTGTCGTTGACGCTCATCGGCCCGCCGAGGACGACCAGGCCGTTGTAACCGTCGAGCGACGGCTCGGCGTCGGGATGCCGGCCGAAATTCACATAGCGGATACGAAAGCCGGCCCGCTTGAGGAGCGGATTGAGCGTGCCTAGGATTTCATGCGGGACGTGCTGGAAAACGAGCAGTCGCGGCATCGCAGTCGCTAATCGGCTTTCGCCGGCGCGCCGATGATGCGGATCTGCGTCGACAGCTGGTAGGTCATTTCGAGATCGTTATAGTCGAGCTCGCCAAAAAAAGCGAGATAGCCTTTCTCGGGAGCGGTCATTTCCCCGACGATATGTCCGCCGGAAATCTCCATCGGCCGCTCACGCCAGGTGGCGGTGCGGAAATCTTGGTTGGCCGCCTCTGCGGCCCAAAGCCGCGCTGCTTTGGGCGCGGCTGAAGCGTCAATCGTCAGACGCAGCATGCGGCCGCTTTGCTCGTTTTTCCAGCTTAACGCCGGCATCGGCTTGCCGCTCATCTGGTGGCGCGAGAACGCGGCGAGGCCGTTCAGCAGGCGGTTCATGCTCTCGGCATTCGGCCGAAGCAGATCGTGGCCCGTGTTGGGAACGTACAGGACCCATTTATCGCCGGGCAGATCTTTCCAGTAGAGATTCAGCGCGTCGGTCACCCAGTAGAAATCGTTGCTGCCGTTGACGATGAACTTCGGCATGGAAAAGCGCTCGCGATAGCTCCACGGATCCACCATGCTCAAGAGCCGCTTTCCTTCCGGACTTTGCGGGATTGGCAGGAGGCCGCGCTTGACGTACGGCTGCAGCCGCTCGCTGAACGCGCCGAACGCCTCGATTTGCTTCGGCATCTGCGCGCCCATGTTGAGCGTGTCGATGACCATCGGCGCGATCGCGCCGACGCGCTTGTCCGCCGCCGCGGTAAGCCACGTCGTCCAGCCGCGCTTGGACGCGCCGGACACGATGAAGCGCTCGACCGGCTGCTTCCAGTCTCCGGCGGAGAACGCCTGCAAAACGTCCATCGCTTTGACGACGCTTTTCACCATCGGGAACAGCAGCGGCCAGTTCTCGTCCTGCGTCTTCAAGTAGCGGACGAACGTTTCTGCGATGAGATTGTCTTCGGAGAGTTTGTCTTCGAGCAACGGCTGATTCGGAATGTTGAATAGGAACGCGACCGGCGCGCCGATCTTCCGCGCGAGCTCCATACCGATGAGCGCGTGCGCCGGGCGGGGCGAGCCGCCGGTGACCCACAGGAACATCAACCGGTTCGGTGACGCGACTTTTGGCTGATACACCTGCAGCTGATGCCGCCAGGTAATTCCCTGCCAGTTCTGCGAGACGAATTGTAGATTGTAGGTACGATCCCCGGCCTGTTCATTCGTATCTTTCAAGCTCCAGGCGAACTCCGGCTCGGGCTTGCGAAGGTACTGTTCGAGGTCGGCGAAGGCGAGCGAAGGAAGAAAGGAAAAAACGAATGCGGCTAAAACAGAGCGCGCACACCAAAGCATGAAGTTATTCTGAATGACCGAAGACCATTGTGCAACGAGGAGCCGTACTATTCGACGATCTTGTAATCCCCTCCGAGATAACTGCGGCACAGTGCCTGATAGGTCGCCGAGCCCATCTTGATCCAGTTGAGCGCTTCGCCGCCGATTTCTTTTTTCACCTTGGCGGGTGTTCCGGCGGCGAGCACGTGCGGCGGAATCTTCGTGTGCGGGACGACGACGCTGCCCGCGGCGATGAGCGACTCCTCGCCGATCTCGGTGTTTTCCAGGATCGTCGCGTTCATGCCGATGATCGCGCCGCGCCGTATCACGCAGCCTTCCATGATCGCGCCGTGGCCGACGGTGACGTCGTCTTCGATGATCGTCGGCGCCTCGCCCTGGTGAATGACGCAGTTGTCCTGGACGCTCGTACGCGCGCCGATGACGATCGGGTAGGCGTTTTGATCCGAGCGCAGCACCGCGCCGAACCAGATGCTCGAGTCCTCGCCGATGGTTACGTCGCCGATCAAGACGGCGGTCGGGGCGACGAACGCTTTCGGCGATATCTTCGGCCTGCGGCCTTTGTATTCAATGATCATGGAAGTCACCTCCGCTGAAGTCGTTCCAGGCTATGGGAAGGAAGACGCCAAATCAATCCCGCAGGCGGAACGCCGACGCCGCGGTCGCGACGATGTTTTCTCCGATCGCGAGCGACGCAGTCGCGCCGGGCGATGGCGCGTTCAGCACGTGGATCGTGTTGCCGGTTTGGCGGATGACGAAGTCGTCGAGCAGCGAGCCGTCCGCCGCGACGGCCTGCGCGCGCACGCCCGCGCCGCCCGGCTGCAAGTCGTCGATCGCGATCGCGGGCACGAGGCGCTGCAGCGCGCGGGTGAACGCGCGCTTGCTGAGAGACCGGTACTGCTCTTCGAGGCCCATGCGCCAGTAGCGCCGCGCGACCGTGCGAAAGCCCGAGAAGGAAAGCGTCTCCCATAGATCGCGCGGGTTAAAATCGGTCTTGCGATAGCCTTCGCGCGAGAGCGCGAGTACGGCGTTGGGACCCGCCTCGACGTACCCGTGAATCGATCGGGTAAAGTGAACGCCGAGAAAAGGAAAGCGGGGATCGGGCACCGGGTAGATGAGCCCCTTGATTAGCGCATTCTTTTCCGGCGCGACTTTGTAATACTCGCCGCGGAAGGGGACGATCTGTACGCCCACGCGAGCGAAGGCTTGCTCCGTCAGACGCGCGATGCGGTCGGAGAAGAGCCCGGCGCAGTTGATCAAAAAGCGCGCGCGGAATTCCTCCCGGCCGGTGCCGAGGATCATCTCATTGGGGGAGGAAGAAATATATTTGACGGTACGCGACGTGAAGATGTCACCGCCGAACGCGCGCACGTTTTTCGCGTACGCCTCGGCCACCTCCACGAAATCGATGATGCCGGTCGCGGGCGAGTGGATCGCGCGGATGCCGCGCGCGTGCGGCTCGATCTCTCTAAGGCGCTCGGGGCCGATGATTTCGAGGCCGGGGACGCCGTTCGCCGTGCCGCGCCGGTAAAGCTCCTCGAGCCGCGGCAGCTCGGCGTCCTTCGTCGCGACGATGACTTTGCCGCAAAGATTATAGGCGATGCCGTTTTGGTCGCAGAACTCCAGGAGCGCGCGCCGACCGGTGACGCAGGTCGCGGCTTTCAGCGAGCCGGGCTTGTAATAGATGCCGCTGTGAATGACGCCGCTGTTGTGCCCGGTCTGGTGGCTGGCGAGCTGGGATTCTTTCTCCAAGACGACCAGGCGCAGGCGCGGAAAGCGCCCGGCCATCTTCATCGCGGTGGCGAGACCGACGATCCCGCCGCCGATGATAATTACGTCGTATGGACTTTGGGCCATCCCGTCAGGCTGCGCCCACCTCGCATGTCACGCGGCGGGCATCACCTTCGACGAGCACGGCGATCATACCGGCCGGCGTCCTAGTGCTTCTCGACCGCCGTCTGGATTTGCTTGTCTCTCAGCCTGCGGACGAGCTCGTCGTACGACTGATTGGAAATGATGCGGTTAAACTGGGAGCGATAATTGTTCACCAGGCTGATGTTTTCCACAACGACGTCGTAGACTTTCCATTCCTTGCCGGCCTGCCGCAGGCGGTAGTTGAGCGCGTACTCCTCGCCTTTCGCCGTCAAGATCTTACTCTGAACCTCAGCGAAGTCGTTATCGATCGTTTCTTTTCCGTAAACGAATCGCTCATTCGTGTACGATTCGATTTGTTCGAGATATGCGCGCTCGAGAAGGTCTGTGAAGAGCTGCGTAAATTCCTCCTGCTCCTTGGGGCTGCGGTTTCTCCACTCGGCGCCTAACGAGCGGCGCGCCATCTCCGTGAAATCGAACCTGGCGTATAGCGATTTTCGCAGCAGGTCGCGGCGATCTTTTTTCTTCGCGTCGCCCTTGAGCGCCGGGTTTTTCAGAATTGTCGTGATCTCGTTGACCGTCCCGCGGACCTGATCGGTCGGCGTCAGCAGGTCGGATTTTGCCGCAGGCGCAGGCGGCGGCTGCGATTTTGCCGGACCGCGGGCCTTGTCGGCCGGCGCAGGGGTGGCCGCGAACAGCGTGGCCGTATACGTCAAGCAAAGCGCCAACAGTGCCGCAATGGAGGCGGCCGCGTTATTACTGGCCATTTTTATTTCCCTTCTCGCCGCCGCCTTTGTCACCGCCGCCTTTGGACGTGAGATCGCCGCCGATATATTTCCCGATCACCTCAGTCAAGTCCGGCGGCGACTCGGTCTCCGTGATGCGAGTGCCGTTCGCGAGCATCTTGTCCGAGCCGCCGGGGCTCAGCAGGATAAACTTGTCGCCGATCAGTCCACGCGACCGAACCGACGCGATAGTGTCGTCGGAGAGCTTAACACTGTCGTTGATGCGCAGCCCCAGCCGCGCCTTCTCGCCGGCCAACGACAAGGTCTCCACACGTCCGACCCTGACGCCCGCGATCTCGATGGGGTCGCCGGGTTTGAGACCTGCGACGGATACGAAATCGGCGTAAAGGATGTAACCGGTGTTGCCTAACACCTCGAGCTTTCCGAGCCGAATGGCGAGATAGCCGAGGCAGATGATACCTATCAGAACGAAAACGCCGACGGCAATTTCTGTGCGCGTATGATTCACGGGCAACTCCTAAAGGACTTGTATCGGTCCTTCCGTTTCTCCGCGGATGAATTGCTGAACGATAGGATTTTTCGACTCCTGGAACTCGTTTGAGGGCTTGATCTCTTCGATCACCCCGTTGGCGAGGATCGCCACGTAATCGGAGATATCGAAGACTTGGGGAATCGTATGGCTTACGACGACGGCGGTGAAGCCGAACGTCCGCTGCGTCCGCGCGATCAGCTGGTGAATGCTCGAGGCGAGAATCGGATCGAGGCCGGTCGTAGGCTCGTCGAAGAGGACGATCTCAGGGTCGGTCACGAGAGCCCGCGCCAGCCCGGCGCGCTTACGCATGCCGCCGGAAAGCTCGGCCGGGAATTTATACCCCATGCCTTCGAGACCGACCTGCTCCAAGCGGTCGTCCACTTTCTTTTGAATCTCTGTTTCGTTGAGATCGGTTCTTTCTCTCAGCGGAAAGGCGACGTTGTCGAAAATCGTCATCGAATCGAGCAGCGCCGCGCCCTGAAACAGGACGCCGAAGCGGCTCCGGATTTCGTAGAGATCCTTCTGCTTGAGCTTCGTGATGTCGGTGCCGTCGATCAGGACCCCTCCGCGATCGGGTTTCAGCAGCAGGTTGAGGTGTTTCAGCAGGACCGTCTTGCCGCAACCGCTAGTGCCGACGATCGTGGTCGTCTTTCCGCTGACGAATTCCAGATTGACGCCCCTCAGGACTTTTTGATTCCCGAAGCTCTTATGCAGATCGACTACTCGTATCATTGGTCGAAGGCGATTTAAAGCATGATCGAAGTCAAAAAATAATCCCAGACGAGCACGAGAACGAACGACAAAACCACCGATTCCGTCGTCGCGCGGCTGACGCCGGTCGCCATGGGAGGGGCATTGAAGCCTTTGTAGCAGCACACCCAGGTGATAATGAGTCCGAAACTCAGCGATTTGACAAAGCCGCTGTAGACGTCCTGGAAGACGACGCTGGTATCCATGCCGGCGAAATAGCTGCCCGAGCTGACGCCGAGGAGGCCGACGCCGATGAGATAGGCGCCGAAGATGCCGACGACGTCGAAAATCGCGGTCAAGAGCGGCATCGCGATGAGGCCCGCGATGATGCGGGGAGAGACCAGGTACTTGACCGGATTGATCGCCATCGACGAAAGCGCGTCGATCTGCTCGGTCGCGCGCATTGTGCCGAGTTCGGCCGCCATCGCGGAGCCGGTCCTGCCGGTGACCATGAACGCGGAGAGCACCGGGCCCAGCTCACGCAAAAGGCTGAGTGCCGCAGCGGAACCGAGCCAGCTTTCGGCATTGAACTTTCTCAGGCTATAATAAAATTGAAACCCCATCACCATGCCGGTAAAAAAGCCCGACAGGAGGACGACCGACAGCGAGTCGACGCCGATCGTTTTCAGGTGATAAACGACAAGCCGAAATTTGGCCGGCGGACGGAAAGCCAGCCCGACCGCTGATAGGAGAAAAAGGAAGATCCTTCCCATCTCCGAAAGCTGACGAAGAGTAAAACTGCCGATTTGACCTAAGAGGAAAAGCATCGCTGTGCGGGATTAACCTCACGCTAATATAAAAAAGTAGATACATTTGCAAGCCTATGCCTGACTCGAAGTTCACTTTGGCGAATGAAACCGTGGACACGGTCTTCAACGGGAAACTTTCGATCATCCAGAAGCGAACGGGCTACCGGTTTTCCATCGATGCGCTGCTGCTGGCCCATTTCGCTACGGTGAAGACTGTTCATCGCGTCGTGGACCTTGGCTCCGGTAACGGAGTCGTCGGCATGGTTCTCGCCGAGCTCCACCCTAAGCTAGAGGTGGTGGGCTTTGAACTGCAAGAAAATATGATCGACCGCGCACGGAGAAGCGTGGCGCTGAACGGTTTCGAAGGACGGGTGACGATGGTCCCGGGAGATGTGCGCGCGATCGGCGCCGTCCTCCCAAGAGGAAGCTTCGACGGGGCGGTCGCCAATCCTCCGTACCGCTCCGCGTCGAGCGGTAAAATCAATCCTGATGCGGAAAAGCGCCTGGCGCGTCACGAGATCGTCGCCGATATCGGCGACTTCGTGCGCGCCGCCGCGCATGCCGTCCGGCCCGGCGGCAGCCTCGCCGTTGTCTATCCGGTGCGCCGCCTGATCGATTTGTTCGATACAATGCGCCAGGAGCGGTTCGAGCCGAAACGATTGCGGCTCGTCCATTCATTCCCGGACAGCGAAGCGTCGCTGGCGTTGGCCGAAGGGGTCAAAGACGGACACGCGCAACTGAAGGTCCTGCCGCCGCTGGCAATTTACACCGTCGGACGCGAATACACTCCGGAGATAAAAGCGATGCTGGCGGGAGATCGGCTGTTGAAA
>DATFWH010000005.1:0-5810 GCA_035259465.1 Binatia bacterium | reverse complement strand
GGACGATGGCGAAGTCGACGGCCTCATCATGGCCGCCGCCGGCCTGAAGCGGCTCGGCCTCGCGGATCGCATCCGCGAATACCTTTCAACCGACGTTTGCCTGCCTGCGCCGGCGCAGGGCGCGCTTGCGCTCCAGACCCGCGACGGCGATCATGTGATCAACACCGTCGTGTTTTTGCGGCACTCGCCGACGATGCTCGCCGTGACGGCGGAGCGCGCGCTGCTCGAGCATCTCGGCGGCGGCTGCCTGCTGCCGGTAGGCGCTTTCGCGTCCGTGTCGGGCGATGCGCTTAATCTCGCTGCCGTAGCCGCCGATCCGGACGGGCGCAAACTCCTTCGCGAGGAACATCGAGGGCCCGCGGAAGCTGCGGAACCCATTGGGATCGAGCTCGCCGAGCGCCTGCTGTCGCGCGGCGCGCGGACGCTATTGCGCGAAAGAGGCTAACGATGGAAGCGACTCGTACAATACAATCGAAGTCGCCGCTTTCCGGGCGGCGCATCATCGTCACCCGTGCGCGGGCTCAGGCGAGCGCGTTCACGCGGGCGCTCGAAGCGCTCGGCGCCGAGCCGATCGAGTTCCCGACGATCGAGATCGCTCCGCCCAAGAGCTATCGAGAGCTCGATAATGCGATATCGAATATAGATAGCTACGACTGGATCATCTTTACGAGCGTCAACGGCGTGGATTCTTTGTCCGGGCGGTTAAAGATCCGCAACCGCACATTGAACGGCAAACCTCGCGCCGCCGCGATCGGTCCGGAGACAGCGAAGGCGGTCGAGGTGCTCGGGCTTCGGCCGGAGGTCGTCCCGGAAGAATACCGTGCCGAAGCGATTCTCGGAAAGCTCCGGCCCGAGGAAATGCGCGGCCGCAGAATCCTGGTGCCGCGCGCCGCCGAGGCGCGCGACGTGCTGATCCGGACGCTGCGCGATTGGGGCGCAGAGGTCGATGTCGTTGAGGCGTATCGCACCGTCGCGCCGACGATCGACCCCGCGCCGCTGCGCGCCCGCTTCCGTGCGGGCGAGATCGATATGGTAACGTTCACGAGCTCAAGCACGGTCAAGAATTTCAGCGCGATCTTTGGCACAGCCCATTTGTCTCGGTTGCTGGCGCGGACGGCGGTCGCCTGCATCGGCCCGATAACGCGAGAGACCGCAACGGGCCTCGGAATGCGCGTCGATGTCGTGGCGCAGGATTACACGATATCGGGGCTGACCGACGCGATCGCGCAATATTATTCGAATATAAGAACGAGTTAGGCAGACGGAGGCGTCATGGACTTTCCCGCTTATCGCCCGCGCCGGCTGAGGAGAAACGAGCGGCTCCGCTCGATGATGCGCGAGACGGCGCTCGCGCCGACGAATTTCATTTATCCGCTGTTCGTCGGCGCCGGCAAGAACAGCTCGCGGCCGGTGCCGTCCATGCCGGGCGTGGCGCAGCTTTCGGTGGACCGCGCCGTCAAAGAGTGCGAAGAGGCGGCGAGGCTCGGCATTCCCGCGGTGATTCTTTTCGGCATCCCGGATCATAAGGACGGCGTCGGCTCGGAGGCTTACTCCGACGGCGGTTTTGTCCAGGAAGCGGTTCGCGCGATCAAGGAGCGCGTCCCCGAGATTCTCGTCGTGACCGATGTTTGTCTCTGCGAATATACCGATCACGGCCATTGCGGAGTCATCCAGAACGGCGACGTGGATAACGATGCCACGCTGGAGCTTCTAGTCAAAGAAGCGCTGTCGCACGCCAGCGCGGGCGCCGACATCGTCGCCCCGTCGGACATGATGGACGGAAGGGTGGGCGCGATCCGGAAAGCGCTCGACCGCGAAGGCTTCGAGCAGGTCGCGATCATGGCGTACGCGGCGAAATACGCGTCGGGATTTTATGCGCCGTTCCGCGACGCCGCCGAGTCGACGCCGCAGTTCGGTGACCGCCGCTCCTATCAGATGGATCCGGCGAACGCCGACGAGGCGCTGAGAGAAGTCGAGCTGGACATCCGCGAGGGCGCCGACATAGTCATGGTGAAGCCGGCGATGGCGTATCTCGACATCGTCTACCGCGTCAAGCAGAAATTCGGCTATCCCGTTGCCGCGTACAATGTCAGCGGCGAGTACTCGCTCATCAAGGCGGCCGCGCAAAACGGCTGGATCGACGAGCGCAGGATCGTGATGGAGCTTTTGCTGTCGATCCGGCGCGCCGGTGCGGACATGATCCTCACTTATTTCGCCAAAGACGCCGCGCGCGAGCTCAGAGGACAATAACGGCCGGCGGGCCTCGCGTCAGAGATTTTTGAGCTTGGTCCGGAGGGTCTTTTCGCACTCGGCTTCGCGCTTGGGCGTATGCACCTGCGCTTCGGAGAGCCGAAACAGCAGCACATGGCTGCCGCGCGCGAGACGCAGCACGTACGTGCTCGAATCGCCGTCGTAGTAAACCGAGACATCGGCGCCCGCTCCGGCGGCTTCGATGATGCCCGCCGCCCACCGCTCGATATCGCCGCCGGCGGCTTCGCCGCGCTTGTCCGTGATCATTCTGATTAGAAAAGGTTGTCGAATCCGAAGGCGACCGAGCCGCGGACGGCGAAGTACAACGCGACCAGAATAAACAGGACATTCGCCTGCCACGCAGTCTCCTGCGAATGATAGGCGGCGCGCGCAATACGTTGAAACTTAGGCCGCGCCGCCTCTCCGACGGCGCCGCGAATATCCTCGATCATGCCGGGCAGTGTTTTCAGCCAATAAGCTTGAATTTTCAGCGCCGGCAGCAGAAACAGCGCGATCATCAGCGCCGCGATGCGCGTGGCCAAGCCCAGAATCAGTCCGGCTCCGCCGCCGACCATCAGAAAGACCGCGACGGCGCCGAAGAATTTCGTGCCGAACGGGAAAACGATCTCGGCGTTCCGCACCGGGTTCGGCCAGCGCTGTATATTGCTGACGCCGCTGTACAGAAATCGTAGCCCGAACGCGATGCGCAGAAGCGTTTCGATGATCGTCAAAAGTGTTTGCTGGTCCACGGTGCCCCCGATTCCGGTATGAGCTAGGCCCCTTTTATCAGTGCTACCCGTCCTCTACAATATTAAATGCGGGTGGAACGCGCCGCCGCGAAGGGGAGGAGGCGGGCTTTCGGCAAGCCCGATCGGCTCGATGGATTGCGCGGACGTCAAAGAACTTTTTCGCGGTTATCTCGAGTCTCGATTGACGCCGTTTCAGTCGGCGCTCTTGCTTCAGCACTGCGATGTCTGCTCCGGCTGTCGCCGCGAGCTGATCGGACTACAAGCGCGGTTGTCTTCTCCTCTGGCTTCCCGCCGACGCTTCGAGCTGCACGGCATCAAAGCGCCGCTCGGTGTCGCCGGGGTGCTGCTCGTCGGCCTTTTAGGTCTTTACCTTTTTCAGCGAGAGCCCGCGCATATCGCGACGGCCAAGCCCGTCGCGACCGATTCGTCGCCAACTGAACTTAAACCGCCGCCAAGCTTGCCACGCGAAAAGGCCGAGCCGTCCGCCTCTCGATCGCATGCTTCGCCGCAAACGCCGGTGAAGCGTTCTCCGGATCCGATGGTGGCTGCAAAACCCAGAATCGCTCCGCCGCAGAATCAAGCTCCTGCCGTCAAGCCTGGTAAGCCGGCAGAGGTCGAAATTGCCGAGGCAAATCCGTCATCGAAAAACGACGCGAGTCTTCACAGCCGGGAGAGCCAAGAAGTTCCGGACACGGTACAAGACGCCGAGAGTACCCAGGATGAGAAGCCCGCCGATAACGGCGAGCTTCGCTTCTACTCGGAAACTCCGCCCTACTTTTTCTTGTACAAGCCGTCGATGAAGCCGCTCTGATCGATTTCCTTGATAAAGGTGAGGTCCACAAACTGCTCGGGCCTGACGGTCTTGGCGCGCGGGTCTCTCTCCGCCAGATCTTCGATCACGAACCTGAGCCCATCCATCGTCGGGTATTGCTTCTTCGGAAGAAGAGCCTCGGTCAATACGTTGTCGCGGGACTTTTCCAGGATCTCGCGCTCGACGTTGCCGCCCATGTATTTGGCCAGAACCTTGATAGTGCCTTCCTTGTCGGCATACATCCGGTGCACCGCTTCGACGTGCCCCTTAACGTAGCGCCGGACGATGTCCGGGTGCTCCTTGATATATTTCCGCGTCGTGGCTGGCCCCGTGTGCTGGAAGACGAGCCCCATCTTGGCGACGTCGGCGAGAACCGCCAGCCCCTTTTTCTCCGCCTGAAAGCTCGACGGCGGATTGATGACGGCGGCGGTGACCCTGCCGGTCAGAATCGCGGCGAGGCGGTCCGGTCCGCTGCCGACCTGAACGATCGTCACGTCTTTTACCGGAGTGAGGCCGACTTTCTTTAACGCGAAGCGCGCGATCGTGTCGGTCGCCGACCCGAAGCGGCTGATCGCCACGCTGCCTCCTTTCAGCTGCTCCGCGGAGGTGATCCCGGGCTTCCCCATAAGGACATAATTCAGCGACGTCATACCGCCGGCGATAAAAACCGCGTCGGAGCCGCCGAGCGAGCTGGAAACCAAACCGGGGCCGGATACTTGCGTGATCGGCACGTCGCCGGAAACGAGCGCTAGAATCGCCGTGCTGCCGCCGGTGAAGAAAATCGGCTGAACGTCGAGTCCGTCTTTCTCGAAAATGCCGAGCTCTTTGCCGACCCAGAGCGGAAGCTGGTCGCCGCTGATCGCGCTGTAGCCCACGTTTAATTTTACGAGCTGGGCAGAAGCAGGCGAAAAGGAAAGGATGATAGCCGATAGGAATATGGCCGCAGCCGCCAACCGTTTAAGATTCATGTAAGCCGCTCCTGTCAATTAACGCTGTAACCCTTTAATCCTTAGATACTTTTGACGAAGCGTTGTCAATATTGGAGGCGCGGGGCAGGGTAGCCGAGGTTAAGGTCACCACTTGATCATATTCACGATCCCGAGGCTCAACCACGGCACGTAAGTGACGAGCAGCGTCACGAGCGCGAGCACGAGGGTGAACGGCCAGCCGGACTTGAAGACTTCCCAGAAGGGCAGGCGGGCGATGGCGGCGGTGGTGAAGAGCACGGTCGCGACCGGCGGCGTCTGCTGGCCGACGCCGAGGTTGATCGTCACGATGATGCCGAAGTGGATCGGGTCGACGCCGATCTGGCGGATCAGCGGCATGACGATCGGCACGATCAGGATGATCGCCGCGGCCGAGTGCAGGAACATGCCGGCGATGAAGAAAAAAATGTTCAGAAAAAACAGAATCAAATATTTGTTGGTCGTCGTGTGCAGGATCGCCTGCGCGAACTTCTGCGGGATCTGCTCGCTCGTGAGATACCAGCCGAGCACCGCCGAGGACGCGACGATCAGCATGACGACGGCGGTCTGTCCCGCGGAGTCCTTGAGCACTCTGATTGTTTCGCTCGTCGGCAGCTCCCGGTAAATGAAGATGCCGATGACGAGCGCGGCGAGGACGGCGAGCGCCGCGACTTCCGTCGCTGTCGCGATACCGAGGAAGATGCCGCCCCAGATCACGATCGGGATGACGAGCGCCCAGAACGCCTTCAGGGTCGAGTCGCCGACCACGCGCCAGGAGAAGCCCTGTTCAACCGGCAGGTTGTACTTGCGCGCGTAGTAGTAGCTCACGACCATCATCGCGCCGCAGGCGATGAAGCCCGGCAGAAATCCGGCGAAAAAGAGCTTCGCGACCGAGGTCTCGGCCATCCAGGCGTAGATGATCATCGGGATCGACGGCGGGATCAGGATCGCCGCCGAGGCGGCGTTGGAGACGATCGCGGCGCTGAGCGCGCGCGGATAACCGCGCTTCTCCATCGCCGGAATGACGACGTTGCC
>DATFWH010000004.1:0-12427 GCA_035259465.1 Binatia bacterium | reverse complement strand
TCAAAAAAAGCGCGAGGATGGCGGTGCTTGGATGGACGGCGCGATTTGGCACGGCTTGGCCCTTGTTTCATTACCGCAGAAGCGAATAGAATTGTCAAAGTTTTCGGAGACAGATGCGCGATGGCCGATAATTTCACGCCGCAGGAGAAAAACGCGCTGGCGCCGTTCTTCACCAACCTCGACGCCGACGTCTTCGGCCTCAAGCTCCCGCAGGAGGTCGCCGGCGCGCTCTTCTCGCGCTACAGCCGCTCGACCAAGAGCCTGCGGCGGACATTTTACGACGAATTCTTGGGCGATCCCGAGCTCGCGCTGAAAGACTTGCTCGGCGGTGCCCTGCCGTCCGGCGACAGCAGCGCCGCGCTCGCGAAAGCCCGCGCGTTTTACGACCGCGTGCTGGTCGGCTACGGCGACGATTCGGTGGCGCAATTGGGCGCGGCGCACCTCGCCTGCGAGAACATCTCGAACGTCGCCGCCAACATCCTCGAGGACGCCCGCATCGGCATCGCGCCGCTCGAGAAATCGACGCGCTACGTCCGCTTCGACCAGAAAGACGCCGCAGGAAATTATCTTTTCTACCGCGAGCCCAAGATCATGGGCTCGCGCCACCGCGACGAGTATCTCGCGGTGATGAATCTCCTGTTCGACACCTACTCGCGCCAGATCGACCCGATGATCGAGTTCGCCAAGCGCTCGCTTCCGATCGAAGAAGTCGAGCTGCGCCATCCCGAGACCGGCGCGACAGTGAGCTACCGCGACGCGCACAAAGACGAGAAGCTGAAGAAATGGGCGGAGGGCGCCTACCGCTCGACGATCCGCACGCAGGCGTGCGACATTCTCCGCGGCTATCTTCCCGCGGCGACGCTCACCAACGTCGGTTTTTTCGGTGTCGGGCAGGCGTTCGAATATTTACTGACGAAACTCTACTCCAACGAGCTCGGCGAGATGCAGAATCTCGCGGGCTCGATGCACCGCGAGCTGAATCAATTGATTCCTTCTTTCGTCAAGCGCGCGAAAGCGAGCGAGTATCTCGCGGAGACGTACACCGCGACGCGCACGGCGGCGGAACGCGTTGCGGGAACGAAAGCGTCGGCCGGCGCCGAGCCGGTGGCGCTCGTCTCCTACGACAAGCGCGGCGAGGAGAGGGCGCTCGCGGCGATTCTCTATCCGCACACGCGCCGGCCGCTCGCCGAGCTGGAGAAGCTCGCGGCGAAATTAACCGGCAGCGAGCGCGAGCGCGTCTTTGCGGAATACTTCGGCCGGCGGCGCCACCGGCGCGACAAGCCGGGGCGTGCGCTCGAGCGCGTCTACTACACCTTCGACATCGTCGGCAATCTCGGTCTTTACCGCGACCTTCACCGCCACCGCATTCTCACGCAGGAGCGCCAGGACTTTACGACGGCGCACAGCTACGACACGCCGGCGGAGATCATCGACGCCGGCTTCAAGGGCGACTTCGACCGTGTTATGGAGCGAGCCGCGGATCTGGCGGAGAGCATTCGGGCGGACATGCCGCTCGAAAGCCAATACGCGGTGCCGTTCGCGTACAAGATCCGTTGGACCATGACGATGAATCTGCGCGAGGCGGTGCACATCGGCGAGCTGCGCACGATGCCCCAGGGCCATCCCGACTACCGCTTCATCGTGCAGGAGATGTGGCGCAAGATCGGCGCCGTGCATCCCGCGCTCGCGCGCTCGGCGAAGTTCATCGACTGGAAGGAATACCGCCTCGGGCGGCTTCAGTCCGAGATGCGGACGGAATATAAGAAGTCGGCCTTGGAGTAGCTATGAGAATCGCCGCCGCTGTTTTGCTCGCGATCGTCCTCGCCGCGCCCGCATGGGCGCAGGGACAGCCGGTGCGGCTCCGCTCGGCCTACTCGACGATCGCCATCGGGCAGTCGCTCGTCTGGGTGTCGAAAGAGGCGGGCATCTTCAAGGAGAACGGCATCGATCTTCAGCTCCTCTTCATCGGCAGCTCGACGATGTCCACGCAGGCGGTGCTCGCCGGCGACGTGCCGATCGCGATCATGTCGGGCACGACGGCGGTCAACGCGGCGCTCTCGGGCTCGGACTTCGTGATTCTCGGCAGCACGAAAAAAGATCCGGCGCAGGCGTTTCTCGCCGTCGCGAAAGATATAAAGACGCCCGCGCAGCTCAAGGGCAAGAAGCTCGGCGTGAGCCGCCTGGGCTCGTCGTCGGACTTCCTGCTGAAGTACCTGCTTAAGAAGCTCGGCCTCGGGCCAGGGGATGCGACCATCGTGCAGGTCGGCTCCTCGCCGGTGCGCATGGCGGCGCTCGCCAACGGCGCGATCGACGGCACCGCGCTCTCGTTCGAGGAGATGCTGGCGGCGAAAAAGCAGGGCTTTACGATTCTGCTCGACATCAGCACGCTCGGGATCGAAGGGCTCAACAGCGACTTCATCACGACGCGCCGCTATGTCCGCGAGTCGCGCGATACGGCGTTCCGGTTCGTGAAAAGCATGGCTAAAGGCGTGAGCTTTTACGTCAAGAACAAGAAGTTCAGCATGGACGTCATCGCGAAGTACACGCGCAGCAACGACGTGGAGAAGATCGACGCGGGGTACGAGTACAACGCGAAAATATTTTTGCGCAAGCCCTATCCCGCGCTGGGCGGCGTAGCGCTCGCGCTGGAGGAGATCGGCGAGCGCAATCCGTCGGCGAAGGCCGCGCGTCCGGAGCAGTTCGTCGACAGCTCGTTCGTCAAAGAGCTCGACGACAGCGGATATATAGACGCCCTCTACAAATAGGAGCAGCCATGAGAACGCGCCTCGCGCTTCTCGCGTGCCATCTCGCTCTCTGCTTCGCCGGGTCGGCGGAGGCCGCTGCGCCGGGGCCGAAGGCGGTCATCACGTTCGGCGGCCTGAATGAGCGCACCGGCGTTCTCTTCGTCGCCAAAGACGCGGGGCTCTTCGCCAAGTATGGCCTGGACGCGCAGGTCGTGCACGTCCGCAGCGGCCCGGTCGGCATGTCGGCGCTCGCCTCCGGCGAGACGCAGTTTCACGCCGGCTCGGCCACCGGCGCGTCGATCGGCGCCATGGCCGGCGGCCTCGACCTCGTCTTCATCGCCGGGCTGATCAACAAGCTCGACGGCACGTTCGTCGTCAATCCCTCGATCCGCGCGCCGAGCGACCTTAAGGGCAAGCGCGTCGGCGTGCAGAGCATCGGCGGCGGCGTGTGGATGTTCACGCTGCTCGCGCTCGAGAAATGGGGCCTCAACGTCGAGCGCGACAAGATCCAGCTTCGCGTCATCGGCGACCAGTCGGTGCTCGCGCAGGCGCTGGCGACCGGCGCCGTCGACGGCGCGTACCTCGGCTACACCTTCGGCGCGCAGATGGAGAAGCAGGGCTTCCGCGTCCTCGGCGACCTCGCCAAGATGGGCATTCCGTTCCAGGGCCTCGGCCTGATGGCCAAGCGCGCGATGCTCGACCGCTCCTTCGAGACCGCGGAGAAGGCGGTGCGCGCGTCGATCGACGCGATCCGCTTCATCAACAATCCGGAGAATAAATCCGCGGTCGTGCGGAGCCTCGCGCGCAGCCTGCGCCTCGACAAGCTCGAGGACGCCGAGGCGGGCTACGACATGATGCGCACGCTCTACGACAAGCGCTTCTATCCCGACGTAGAGGGGCTGCGCAACGTGATCAGCATCCTCGGCCGGTCGAGCGAGCAGGTCAGGCGCTTGAAGGCCGAGGACCTCGTTGACGACCGTGTCGTGCGTAAGCTAGAGAAGGAAGGTCTCTTCTGACCCGGAGGTGAGCCATGGCCGTGGATACCAGCGTCAAGCCGCAGACGATCCAGCTGAAAACTCAGCTGGTGAAAAAAGGGCGCAGCCGCATCCTTCTCTCCGAGACCGACAACAGCACGTTCCGCATCCACTGCTACGCGACCGGCACGGGCGAGAACGCGCTGCACGCGCACTTGAGCGAGGACCACGTCTTCGTCGTCTTAAAGGGCGTCGCGACGTTTACCGGCATCGACGAGAAGCCATTCACGCTCGCCAAGAATAATGCCGTCGTGCTGCCGAAGGGCTGCTTCTACCAATTCGCCAACTATGGCGAGGAGCCGCTCGTGATGATCCGCTTCGGCGCGCACGCCGAGAAGTTCGACCACCGCATCAATCCCAAGGGCGAGCAGATCGGCGGCCGCGCCGCCGAAGGCTACGGCGACCCGGAGCTGATCGAGAACGCCTTCTTCGAGTAGCTAAAAAACTCCGTTCCGAACAGGACCTCGCTTTTTCTCGAAACCCGAAACTCGGAACTCGAAACTTTTTTTGGAGGTTTCTATGCCCGCGCAATTTGGCTCCGATCTGATCGTCGATCTGTTAAAAGTCCTCGGCGTCGAGTACGTCGCGCTCAACCCGGGCTCGAGCTTCCGCGGCATCCACGACTCGCTCGTCAACTACAGCGGTGGCAAGCCGGAGATGGTGCTCTGCTGCCACGAGGAGATCGCGGTCTCGCTCGCGCACGGCTACGCCAAGGCGGCGGGCAAGCCGATGGCGGCGATCGTGCACGACGTCGTCGGCCTCCAGCACGCGTCGATGGCGATCTACAACGCGTGGTGCGACCGCGCGCCGATCCTCGTCATGGGCGGCACGGGGCCGATGAACAGCGCCAAGCGCCGGCCGTGGATCGACTGGATTCACACCGCGCTCGTGCAGGGCAACCTCGTGCGCGACTTCGTCAAATGGGACGACCAGCCGGTCGGAGTCGAGGCGATCCCGTCGTCCATGCTGCGCGGTTATCGGCTCGCGACGAGCGATCCCAAAGGGCCGGTCTACCTCTGCTTCGACGTGACCGACCAGGAGACAAAGCTTACAAAAGAGATTCCGCTGCCCGACCCGGCGCGGTATCGCGCGCCCGCGCCGCTCCAGGCGGAAGCGGAGGCGATCAAAGAGGCCGCGCGCTTGCTCGCCGCGGCCGAGCATCCTGTGATCTTGGCCGATTATGTCGGCAGAAATAATCAAGCCGTGGTGAGCCTCGTCGAGCTGGCGGAAACTTTAGGCGCACCGGTCGTCGATCTCGGCGCGCGGCTCAACTTCCCCAACACGCACCCGCTCAATCTCACCGGGAAGAACCGCGACCTCGTCGCCAACGCCGATGTGATCCTCAGCCTCGACGTGATGGACCTCTACGGCGCGCTCACGCGCAGCGACCCGGCGACGCACGCCGCCGCGCCGGCCACCAAGCCCGGCTGCAAAGTCATCCACGCGACGCTCGCCGACTTGTCGACGCGCGGATGGACGAGCGACTTTCAGGAGCTCGCCGCCGTCGATCTGCCGATCACGGCGAATACCGCCGTTTTCATCCCCGCGCTCACGGAAGAAATCCGCCGGCAGGGAAAATTCTCCAAGGGCACTGTGGAGGCGCGGCAGAAAGCGCTCGCCGCACAGCACGGCGAAATCCGCGCGCGCTGGCAGGCGGAATTGAAGAAACGCTGGGACGAGAAGCCGATCTCGCCGCCGCGCCTCGCGTACGAGATTTGGGAGGCGATCAAGCACGAGAAGTGGCTGCTCGCCGCCGGCGGCTTCAGGAGTTGGCCGAACCGTTTGTGGGACTTCGACAAACCGGGCCTCTATCTCGGCGGCTACGGTGGCGGCGGGCTCGGCTACGCGCCGGGCGCGTCGGTCGGTGCATCGCTCGTTCACCGCGGCGACGGCACGATCTGTCTCAACCTCCAGCGCGACGGCGACATGCTCTACACAACGAGCGCGCTCTGGACCGCGGCGAATACGCGCGTGCCGCTGCTCACGGTCATGACCAACAACCGCGTTTACTACAACGATGTCGAGCACCAGGAAAAGGTCGCGATCGCGCGCGGCCGGCCGCCGGAAAACAAATTGATCGGCATGCAGATGGAAAACCCATCGGTCGACTTCGCCGCGCTCGCGCGCTCGTTCGGCGTCGCCGGCGAGGGACCGATCACCGAGCCGGAGCAGATTCGCCCCGCGATCGAGCGCGCGATCAAGCTGATCAAGAACGAGCGCCGCCCGGCGCTGGTCGACGTGATCATCCAGATGATCTAGCGCGCCATCTTCTCGTTGACAGGCCGTCGCGAAAGTGAATAGTCTTCTTCCGTTCGCACTCTGTTATCGGAAGGAGCCTTTATGAAAGTCATCGACGCCGACGGCCACATCGTCGAGAAAGAGCGCGACATCCGCGCCTATTTATCGCGACCCTACTGCGATCGGTCGGGCGCGCTGCTGCCCGGCGACGGCCTCGACACCAGCATGGGCGGCCTCGTCGGCGGGCGCGAGCACGTCGATATCCCGACGCGGCTGAAAGACATGGACACCGAGGGCATCGACGTCTCGGTACTGTTTCCCACCGGCAGCTTTTCCGTCACGCGCTTCATGGAGCGCGACTACGCGGTCGCGTACGCGCGCGCCTATAACGATTTCATCGCCGATGTCTGCAAAGAGAGCCCGCGGCTCAAAGGCATCGCGCTGCTGCCGCTCCAGGACCTCGACGCTTCGGTCGAGGAACTGGAGCGCGCGGTAACGAAGCTCGGCCTCGCCTCGGTCGCCGTCGCGACCCAGGGCATGAAAGAGCATCTCGGCAGCGAGCGCTTCTGGCCGCTCTACGACGAGATCCAGCGGCTTAACGTGCCGCTCTGCGTGCACAACCGCCGCGCCGCGCCCGCCGGCGACGACCGCTACGAGAGCTTCATCCACATGCATACGATCGGCCGGCCGGTCGAGACCTTCATCCAGTTCGCCGGCCTCATGTACGGCGGCGTCGCCGAGCGCTTCCCGCGGCTGCGCATCGGCTTCCTCGAATGCGGAGTCGGCTGGGTGCCGTACTGGATGGAGCGCATGGACGAGGAGTGGGAGAAGCGCGGCAAGGTCGAGGCGCCGCTCTGCAAGCGCAAGCCGAGCGACTACGTCAAGCACGGCAACTGGTTTTTCGCGACGGAGCCGGAGGAGGAGATGCTGCCGTACGTGATCGAGCGCATCGGCGAGGACAAAATCCTCTTCGCCTCCGATTATCCACACTGGGACGGCATGTTCCCGAAAGTCACGGCGACGATCCGCGGCCGCAAGGATCTTTCCGACAGCGCCAAGGAGAAAATTCTCGGCGGCAACGCCGCGCGCTTCTACGGCTGGGAGCGTGGATGAGATTCGCGAGCGCGTTCCTCACGGCGCTGCTGGCATTTTCCTTTGCGGCGCCCGCGAACGCGGCGGAACAGCCGCACAAGCTCCGCATGGCGTTTACCTCGCTGTCCGGCTCGATGGCGCCGCCGTGGCTCGCCCGCGAGGGCGGCTACTTCGCCAAGCAGGGGCTCGACGTCGAGGTGATCGCGATGCCGAGCGGCGTCGAAGGGATGAACGCGCTGCTCGCGGGCGAAGTGCAGTTCCTTCATATCGCGGGCGGCACGACGGTGAGCGCGGCGGTCGGCGGCGGCGATGTGATGATCCTCGCGACGACCATCAATACGTTCGTGCAGAGCCTGGTCGTGCGGCCGGAGATCGAGCGCGCCGAGCAGCTCCGCGGCAAGGCGATCGGCATCAGCCGCTTCGGCACTTCGATCGACACCGGCGCGCGCGTCGCGCTGCGCCATCTGGGTCTCGTGCCGGAAAAAGAAGTCGCGATCGTGCAGGTCGGCGCGGTCGAGTCGATTGTCGCCGCGATGCAGGGGAACCGCGTGCAGGGCGGGATCCTCTCCTACCCGACGATCAACCGCGCGTTAAAATTGGGTAATCGCGTGCTGCTCGACATCGCCGCGCTCGGAATTCCCTACGCCTCGACGGGAATCACGACGACGGGCAAATTGCTCCGCAGCGACCCCGACCTCGCGCGCCGCTACGTGACGGCGCTGATCGAGGCGATCGCGCGCATGAAGCAGGACAAGCCGTTCGCGACGACGGTGATGCGCAAGTATCTGCGCATCACCGATTCCGAGCTGCTGAGCGAAGCGTACGACGTGTACGTGCAGAAATATCTCCAGTCGGTGCCGCTGCCGACGCCCGAGGCGGTGAAGGCGGTGCTCGAGGAGCTCGCGCCGAGAAATCCCAAGGCGCAGAGCGAGGACCCGAAAAAGTTTTACGACGACACGATCGTGCGCCGGCTTGAAGCGAGCGGCTTCATCAGCCGGCTGTACGGGAAATAATAATTAAGAGGTTTTATCATGCGCATTATCGACGCCGACGGCCACGTGGAAGAAAATCCGGTCACGTTCAGCGACGCCTACTTCGATCCGAAGTGGCGCGCCGACCGGCCGAGCATCATCGGTATGGACGGCCTCGCCTACTGGATGATCGAGGAGAAACTTTATCCGCGGCGCGTCGGCCGCGGCTGCCACAACCTCGGCACGCCGGTGAGCTACAACGGCAAGCCGACCAAGCACGCCGCGCGCAAGCCCGACAGCCTCGAGAGCATGGAGCTGAGCGATTTGAGCGCGCGCTTGAAAATCATGGACGAGGAGGAGCTCGCGGTCCAGGTGCTCTACCCGACGCTGTTTCTCGCCTATCCGCTGAGCTCGAATCCGGCGCTCGTGACCGCGATGTGCGCGTCGTACAACCGCTGGCTCAGCGACCGTCTCGGGCGCCACGAACGGCTCAAATGGGTCGGCGTCGTGAACCTCGACGACGTGCCGGCGTCGATCGCTCAGGTTCGCGAATGCAAGAAGATGGGTGCGGTCGGCATGATGGTGCTCGGCACCGCGGGCGACGATCTGCTCGACAACCCGCGGCTGCTGCCGTTCTACGAGGCGATGTCGGCCGAGGACCTGGCGCTCGCGGTGCATGTCGGCTGGGCCGCGCCGGCGATCAACAATCTCTTCACGCACATCTATCCGTCGGGAGTGATCGCGTTCCTCATGCCGGTGCTAATGGGCTTCGTCTCGCTCATGAGCGGCGGGGTGCTCGACCGCTTTCCCAATCTGCGCGTGGTATTTCTCGAAGCCGGCTGCCAGTGGATCCATTTCATCATCGACCGCCTCGACCACCGCTTCCAGCACTCGGCGAAAAATCTGTCGCAGGTCGTCTCCGACACCGCGCCGATACAGAAGCTGCCGGCGATGGAATATGTCCGGCGCGGCAATCTTTATTTCAGCGCCGAGGTGGAAGACAAGCTCCTGCCGCAGGTTCTCGATCTCATCGGCGAGAAGCAGATCGTCTTCGGCTCCGACATGCCGCACGGCGACCGCGAGCGCTTCGCCGCGCGCGAGCTGCTGAAGCGGGAAGATATAGCGGAATCCGCCAAGAGCGCGATCCTGGAGAAAGCCCCGCTCGCTCTCTACCGCTTGTAGAAGTAGATCGTGTGCGTGTGCAGCACGGTCCGGTCGGGGAATTTTTCACTCCGCGTCGGTGTCCAGCCCTCGACGCCGAAGTCGTGGCAGACGACGCGCGTTCCCGGCTTCAACGCTTCGAGCTTCGGGCGGAGCTTAAAGTTAAACTCAGGCAGCATGTAGATCGTCACCACCGTCGCCTCGGAGATGTCCGCCGCGAGCGCGTCCTGCTCGCGGAACTCCGCTAAATCCGCCACTCCTTCGCTGCGCGCGCGGCTCCGCGCCTTGTCGATGAGATCGCCGTCGATCTCGATGCCGACCGCGCGCACGCCGTATTTCTTCGCCGCCGCGATGACGATGCGCCCGTCGCCGCTGCCGACGTCGTAGACGACATCGCCGGGCTTGATGTCCGCGAGCTCGAGCATGCGGTTCACGACCTCCGGCGGCGTCGGCACGAAGGGCACCTCGCCGGCGGTCCAGGTGGGAAGGTTGCAGGCGGAGAAAAGAAATGCGAGCAGAAAAGTCGCGCGAAGAATTTTCATTGCATTACAGTTTTGAAAGAAATTGTGAAGTTATCATGGTCTGTGATTCGTGCACAAACTCTTGACTCTCTCACCGATGTCCGCCTAATCTCATCGAAGCGGAGGCGCCATGGCTATCTGGGATGACATTTTAACGCAGCGCGACAAAGAAGTTTTCGCGAAATCGGGCTACGGCAAGCGCGCGGGCTTCGGCGCGCGGCCGGCGGTGCTCATCATCGACATGAATTACAATTTCGTCGGCGACAAGCCGGAGCCGATCCTCAAATCGATCGAGCGCTTCCGCAACAGCTGCGGTGAGGAGGGCTGGGAAGGCGTCTATCGCATCCGCGACCTGCTCGCGGCGGCGCGGAAAAAGCGCCTGCCGACGTTCTACACGACCGGCCACGAGGGCGGCAGCGCGGTTGCGTACGGCCGCTGGCACGGCAAGAACAGCCGCGGCGGCGAGGACCTCGGCAGTCAATGGAAGCAGGGCAACGAGATCGTCGCCGAGATCGCGCCGCAGGCGGGCGACGTGCTCGTGCGGAAGCAGAAGCCAAGCGCTTTTTTCGGCACGGCGCTGATGAGCATGCTGAACGAGGTGAAAGCCGACACCGTGCTCGTCACCGGCTGCACGACCGGCGGCTGCGTGCGCGCGAGCGTCCTCGACGCGTTCTCCTACAACTTCAAAGTCGCGGTCGTCGAGGAATGCGTCTTCGACCGCGGGCAGGCGTCGCACAAGATCAATCTCTTCGACATGAACATGAAATACGCGGACGTGGTGTCGCTGCGGGAGACGATCGACTACATCGACCGGCTGCCTCCGGATCTCTACGCCCCCGGCCTTTAGCTGGTGAATGTTCCGTTCGACGGCTCGTCAAAAACATGAGAGAATGGGTGCGCGGCAGTTGAACCGACGGCCCACGGCGGGCGTTGGCACGCGCGGCGGTATGCGGCATTTTGCTCAACATTTTTCACCGGGAACCGAATGAGAAAGCCCGCCGGCCGCGCCGTTTTAGGCTTCGTACTCTCGCTGATCTTCGCTTCCGCCGCGTTGCCGCAGACGCGGCCTCTCAGGAAGGTCCGCCTCGGCGTCACGTCCGTGACCGTCGGCAACATCATTACTTACGTCGCACGCGACGCGAAGCTCTTCGAGAAAAACGGCCTCGACCCCGAGATCATTCAGATGCAGGGCTCGGCCGCGGCCTCCAAGGCGATGACGGCCGGCCACATCGACTTCGCCCCGATCGCGACCCCGACGGCGATCGAGGCCGATTTGGCCGGCGCCGATCTCACGATCCTCGCGCATACGCTGGAGAGCGTCACGCTCGCGCTGATGGCGCGCCCGGAGATCCGGCGCCCTGACGATCTCAGGGGCAAGAAGATCGCGATCTCGAGCGTCGGCTCGCTGACGGATTTTTTGGTGCGCCACATCCTGCGCCAGAAAGGCCTCAATCCCGACCGCGATGTGACGCTGGTGCAGATCGGCGGCGACGCCGAGCGGCTGACGGCGCTCAGCCGCGGCACCGTCGACGCGGCGGCGCTCTCGTTCCCGGGATACGCGAAGGCGCAAAAGCTGGGCTACTCGATGGTATGGGATTCGTCGAAAGAGATCCGCTATCCCGGCGTCGAGATCGTCGCGCGCCGGGCGGCGATCCAGCGCGACCGCGACTTCGTGTTGAATTACATCAAGGCGCATCTCGCCGGCATCGCGCTGTTCAAAAGCAATCCGACCTTCGGCCGGCGCGTGATCAAAAGAACCTTGAAAGTCGACGACGAGGGCCTCGTCAGCGACGCCTACCTGCTGTTCGCGAAGTTATTCATTCCCACGCCGTATCCCGACATCGCCGGCATGCGCACGAGCTTCGAATACGTCGCGCAGGCGCATCCCGATATCTGGCGCCACAAGCCGGAGGAGTACGTCGACTCGAGCTTCATCGACGAGCTCGATAAAAACGGCTTCATCAAGGGCATGTACCAGAGACCCTGAGCGGCCTCATGCGAGCGCGGCCCGCACCGCCTCGGCGATCCGCGACTCCGACGGCGCGATAAAATCTTCGAGCGGCTCGCTGTACGGGACCGGCACGTCGTGCGTCGAGACGCGCCGGATCGGCGCTTTCAAGCGGTCGAACCCGGCCTCGGCGATGCGCGCCGCGAGCTCGGCGCCGACGCCGCAGCTCTGGTGCGTCTCGTCGACGATCACGACCCTCCGCGTTTTTTCCACCGAAGCCATCAGTCCGGCGAAATCGAGCGGCACGAGCGTGCGCGGATCGACGACCTCGACGTCGATGCCGTCGGCGGCGAGCCGGTCGGCGACGCCGAGCGCGCGCTGGACCATGTAAGAGGTCGCGATCACCGTCACGTCGCCGCCGCGGCGCTTGACGTCGGCGACGCCGAACGGGATCGCTTCGTCGCGCTCCGGCACCGGGCCGCGCGTCTCCAGGAGATGGACGTGATCGACGAAGATCGTCGGGTTATCGCTCGCCACCGCGGTTTTCAAGAGCCCTTTGACATCGCGCGGGGAAGAGGGGAGGACGATCTCCAGGCCGGGGCAGTTCCACAGCATCGCCTGCGGGCTCGCCGAGTGCTGCGCCGCGCCGCCGCCTCGGATGCCGTGAAAGAGGTGGAACACGACCGGCGCGCGCGTCTGCCCGCCGGACATGTAGAAG
>DATFWH010000003.1:0-15093 GCA_035259465.1 Binatia bacterium | reverse complement strand
GCGGATCTGGCTCGGCGAGACGTAGATATCGTCCGGGCCTGGGAGGTAGTTATAGTCCGGCGCGCGCAGGAAGCCGAAGCCGTCGGGCAGCGTCTCCAAGACGCCTTCGCCGTAGATGAAGCCGTTCTGCTCGGTCTGCGCCTGCAGGATGGCGAAAATCAGCTCCTGCTTGCGCATGTTGGCGGCGCCTTCGATGTTGAAATTTTTGCCGATCAGCGCGAGGTCGCCGATCTTCTTTTCTTTGAGAGCCTTGAGATTGAGCTTGCCGTCTTCCACGGCCTCGGGCTCAGTCCTCTCGGCCCGGGGACTGCCACGGACCATAAAACTTTCCTCTCCTTTCGTGTGCGTAAAGTGAACCGGCTTCCGCCGACGGACTGCTAAACTTTGCTTCCCACTCGTAGGTCCCGGCGTGAACGCTTCGCCCGTTGTTTCAGCGCGTAACGGCGCGGCGTTCGACGAACTTCTTGCCCAAGCGATTCGAGACGCGATCGGCGCGCCAATGCAGAGTGGCCATATCGTCCGCCGTCATGCCGCGGTGCGCGACACCCCGGCAGGGCGCTTACCGGTACGAACGTGAATATTTCGCTCGCAATCCAAAATCAACTTGGCCGGGACTCAGTGAACCTTAACGTATAAAAAATGTGGGGTTTGGCTTAATGAATAACTTCGTGATGAAGCCTCAGGTAGTCTCTATAATAAGAAACCCCCGGCACCTTGTCAACCCCTTTTTATCTCGGACCCGTCGGCAGCGACGCGGAGCCCGCGCAGCTGGAGCAAAAGACCCTGCATGTCCGCCGGCGGCGGCGCCGAAAATTCCATACCCGCTCCGGTCATGGGATGGGCGAAGCGCAGGCGCGAGGCGTGCAGCGCCTGGCGCGGAAAACCGCTGAGCGCCGCATCGACGCCGTAGCGAGCGAACATCGACGGCGCCGGCCCGTAGACTTGATCGCCGACGATCGGATGCCCTTCGTCCGCCAGGTGGACGCGCAGCTGGTGCGTCCTGCCGCTCTGCGGCCTTAGCCGCAGCATGACCACGTGCGCAAAGCGGCCGGCGGCCGCGCCGGAAGGAAACACTTCCTCGACATGCCAGTTGGTCAAAGCCTCGCGAACGCGCGCGAGCGCGCGCACGCTCGACATCTTTTTTCGCTGGCTGCTGTGGCGGCCGATCGGCCGATCGATCGCGCCGTCGGACTTCGACATGACGCCCCACGCGAGCGCGACATATTCCTTCTCGACGCGTCGCGCTTTGAAGTCGGCGGCTAGCCGCTGAAACGCGGCATCATGTTTAGCGACGACCATGACGCCCGACGTATCTTTGTCGAGCCGGTGAACGATGCCCGGCCGGCGCTCGCCTCCGATGCCGGGAAGATCGGGGCAGTGATGCAGCAGCGCGTTTACAAGCGTTCCCGCTCTCCATCCCGCCGCGGGGTGGACGACCATCCCCGGAGCCTTATTGATCACGATGCAGTGGACGTCTTCGTAGAGGATATCCAGCGAAAGCGGCTCGGCCACAAGAGCTGTCTCCCCGACCGAAGGCGCCGTCATGTCAATGCGATCGCCCGCTTTCAGCCGGACGCCGGGCTTGGTCTTTCGGCCGTTCAGCGTGACCGCGCCTTCGACGATCATTTTTTGAATGGCGGAACGCGTCCAGGCCGCCGCGGGCGCAAACCGGCGCGTCAGAAAGAGATCGAGACGCGTGCCGGCGTCCGACGCTTCGACCAGCGCCTTGTGACTACCCGGCTCCGGCGCCGTCGTTTCATGCATTCGCTTGCCTGTTCAGCCGCTGCTGCGCGGCTAACCGCTTTTATGCTGTGGATCCAGAATTCAGCGGCAGGGCCGCAAAATTGATGCCGCGGAGGATCTCGCGCACATTGGCGACGTCCTGCTCGATCTGTTTCGCCAGAGATTCCGAAGAAGAGAATTTTTTTTCCTCGCGAATCCGCTCGATAAAATAAAGCTTCACGTCGCGGCCGTAAAGATCGCCGTCGAAGTCGAAGACATAGCTTTCAATTGTCCGCGGACCGGCGTCGAATGTCGGATTGACGCCGATGCTGGTGGCCGATTGCAGGCGGCGACCGCCGACCTCCAGCATCGTCGCGTAAATTCCATCCAGCGGCACCGCCTCGGTTGCGGATTCGATGTTCGCGGTCGGGAAGCCCATGTCGCGGCCGCGGCCGTGTCCCGGGACGACACGCCCCGAAATAAAATGAAAGCGTCCGAGATACTGCGCGGCCTGCCGCATCTGACCGCGCTCGATCAACGCGCGGATCCGGCTGCTGCTCACGCGGTGGCCGTCGATTTCTATAGGGCCGACGACGCCGACGCCGAAGCCTTGCTGCTGGCCCCAGCGAATGAGGTCCTCCACACGGCCCTTTCTCCCTTTGCCGAAGCGAAGATCCTTACCGACCCAAACCTTGCGCACCCCGATGCGCCGGACGAGGTACTCTTCGACGAATTTTTCCGCCTCGATGTGCGCGAATTCCATGTCGAATTTCTGCACGATGACGGTTTCCGCGCCGTAGAATTCGAGCAGCGCCATCTTATCGGCGTGCGTGAGAAGCAGACGCGGTGCGCGCTCCGGCGCGAGCACTTTCAAAGGATGCGGCTCGAAAGTAAAGACGACCCCGCGGCCGCCGGACTCTTTCGCATCGGCGACGGCGCTCCCGATCAGAGCCTGATGGCCGAGGTGAACGCCGTCGAAATTCCCAAGCATCAAAACCGGCTGCGAGATCGAGAGCGGTCTGTCGAGTTGTCTGAGAATTTCCATGTTTTATTTATATGGAACGGCGGTCGCGGAATTGCGGCCGACGTTTTTGGATGCCGAGGCGAACGAAATACGCCGGCTGCACGCGACCGTCGATCGCGTGCCGATCATTTACCGGGAGCCGGCCGCGGCGGCGGGCTTTCCAGCGTTTTGAGCCTCTGTTTCGCTTTTGCCGCTTCGTCGGACTGGGGAAAGCGCGCGACCAGGTCTTGCAGCATCAATCGCGCTTGGGCCTTATCGCCCAATTCAGCGAAGGCAAAGCCTTGCTTCAGCAGCGCCGCGGGAACCTTATCGCCCTTGGGCCATTTTCTGCTAACGTCGTCGAACGCGAGAATCGCCTGCTCGTAGTCCTTGGTCGCGTAGTAGCACTCGCCGAGCCAGTATTGCGCGTTGTCGGATAATTCGCCGTTAGGATTTTTTTTCAGAAACTCCTTAAACTTCGGAATCGCCCCGGCGTAGTCCTTGCGGTCCACCAGCCTCCGCGCCTCGTCGTAGTCTCTTCGCGCGGCGGCGCTCTCGGTTGCTGCTTTTTCACGCGCTTCGTTCGCCGACCGGACCGAGGCCGTGTCGGCGGCCATCGACTGCATCGAGTCGTGCATTTTCCGCAGCTCGTCGTCGCGGGCCTTTAGCTGCGCAGCCTGCGACTTGAGCTCTTCGGTCACTTTGGCGAGACGGTTTTCTAGTTCTTTGATCCGCTGGTCGCCGTCGCGGCCCGATTGTCCGACCTGGCCGATGCGCCGGTCGAATTGATAGCGGACCTCCTCGAACTTTTCTTTCAGAGCGTTGACTTCGCGGGACAGTTGGTCGAGATTGGCGCGCGTGTCGGCGAGATTCGCGCGTATGGCGTCGACGTCGCTCCGGCTCGCAACCGACTGGCTCTTGAGCGTCTTCTGTTCGCGCTCGATGCTGCTGATTTGTTCGGGAATGGAGCAGGCCGGCAAGAACAGCGCGGCCGAGGCGATCGCAGCGTAAAGTCGCTTCATGAAACTAGCAAAGGGAAGTATCGATCCCCGAATCTCTCATCGGGCATCGCCGCCGATTAGGAAGAGGGTCGGCCGGTCGCAACCACAAAGCGATCGCGGCGGTTTTTCTGCCAGCAGTCCTCGGTCTGCTCGCGGCACACCGGCAGCTCTTCGCCGTAGCTGATGGTCGACAGCCGGTCGGCCGGTATACCGAGGCTGACGAGATAGTCTTTCGCTGCCTGCGCGCGCTTGGCGCCGAGCGCTAGGTTGTATTCGTTCGTACCGCGGTCGTCGCAGTGGCCTTCGATCTCGACGCGGACCGATTGATTGGTCTTCAGCCAATCGGCGTTCCGCTTGAGCGTGGCGCGAGCGTCGTTGGAAAGATCGAAGCTATCGAAGCCGAAATAGACTTCCTGCAGCGGGCTGGAAGGCGGCGTGGCCGGCGTTTTGCCTTGACCCGCCTCCGATAGACTGTCTTTGCCCGTACCCAGGTCGCTGGATGAGGACTTATCATTCGGGCCGGGTTGCCCGCTTCCACGGGGACCCGGGCCCGCTGTTCCTCCGGGTGCGTTGGGGGCTGCCGTTTTGGAGCATGCTACGAAACTCAGCGAAATAACAATGATAATCGCGTACCAAAAAACGTTTAACTTAGCCATTTCTCTCCCCAATTTCCTAAGTTATTCCAGGCGCGGGGACCATGACGGATTAGTATCATCTCCCCCAGAAGCTGTCAATCTTTGCTGATTTTCTCCGGTATCACGCATCATGTAGAGGTGGTAGCGGCCTCCTCCCCGGTTCGACGAAAAGGCGATAAACCGGCTATCCGGCGCCCATGAGGGGTCTTCGTTGTCCCCGGACCCGGACGTGAGTTGCTGGGGCTCGCCGCCTTGGGCCGGAATGGTGAATATCTGGAACCGGCCGGATACGCGGCCGGTGTAGGCGATCTTGTCGCCTTTCGGCGACCAATCCGGCGAAGTATTGTAGGAGCCCGAGAAAGTGAGCCGGCGCGCGTTGCCTGTCGCGACGTCGAGAAGATAGATCTGTGGGTTGCCGGCACGATTAGATACAAACGCCAGACGGTTACCGTCCGGCGACCATGAGGGCGAAACGTCGATGCCGCGGTCCTCCGTCAAACGCCGTATCGTTTTGCCGCTGCGGTCGAGGATGTAGACATCCGTATTTCCGCCGCGCTCAAAGGCGACGGCGACGCGCTGGCCGTCGGGCGACCACCTGCCGCCGATGCTCGAGCCGTTCTGCTCGCCGATGAGAGTATGGCGGCTGGTCGTGAGTTCGTATAAGTACAGGCTCCGGCGCCCTTGGCCGTACGAGGTATAAAGCAGCATCCGGCCGTCGGGGCTCCAGGCCGGAGAGAGATTGATCGACTTATTGGTCGTCACTTGGAATTTGTCCGTGCCGTCCAGATGCGAGAAATATACTTCCTTCAGCCCGCCGCCGCCGTTCGACACGTAGGCGATGCGGGTGTTGAACGGGCCGGGCGTGCCGGTGAACTGATTGATGATCTCGTCGGAGAAGCGGTGCGCGATGCGGCGGAAATCGCGCACCTTGCCGGTGTATCGTTTTCCGACGAGCTGCTTCCCCTGATAAACGTCGAACAGGCGCAGCTCGACGACGAGGTCATCCCCTTGCACGCTGAAGCCGCCTTTGACCAAGCTTTCGGCGTTGATCGTTGTCCAGTTTTTAAAATCGAAGCTGTCCGACGTTATCCCGCTCTGCGGACCTTCGATGTAAGCGGAGCGGTCGATGACGCGAAACCAGCCCGAGAGTTTCATGTCGTTCGCAATAGCGTCGGCAACGCCGCCGGAGACGCCGCTACGATCGTCGGCGGAGCCGAGATTTTTTAGGGGCGCTATAGCGATCGGAACTATCCGCCGGCCCGGCCCTTCGATCGGCACGGTTACCTGTGAATAGAACGGCCGCGCCGAAAACAGGGTGAAGAGCAGCAAGGCAGCGGCCAATGTCGCCCGCGTCATGGAATTACCTTCCGAGCTCTTCCGAATTGAAAGGAAGAATGACATTGGAGAATTCCTTACGAAACTCCGCCGGAGGCGGAGGCAGCGGGCTCGCCTTCCGTAGGGCGCGCAATACCGAATCGTCGAAGGAGCGGTCTCCCGAAGTGCCTACAAGTTTCAGACCGGTAATTTCCCCGTTTTCTTGGATGCTCGCATTCACGGTGACCTTAAGGTCATTGCGGCGGCCGACCCATGTCCAGCTGCTTCTTACCCGCTCCTGAATGATATTTTGATACCTGATAAACTCCGGACTTTTGACAATCCCCCCGCCCGTTCCACCGACTCCAGGCCCCGCGGCGCCGGGAGTATTTCCCGCGACGGTGCTCGTCGCCTGCTGCTGCGCCCGCTGTTGTTCCGCGGCTCTTTGCTGCTCCAGCAGCCTCTGCTGCTGCAGCTTTTCTTCGAGCGCCTGCTGACGCTGCCGCTCTTCGAGCTTCGCGCGAAGATCGGCCAGCGCCGCCTCTTTGCGCTTTTTGTTCAGCTCTTCGAGTCTCGCGCGCCGCTCGGCCTCCGCCTTTTCATTGGCGAGCCGTTTCTCTTCTGCCTCCTTCTTGCGCTTCTCCTCCGCCTCTTTTTTCGCTTTGACTTTTTCGATCATTTCGGCGCGTTCGGCCGCGGCTTTGTCCTTCGCTTCTTTAACCTCCTCAGGCGTCGGCTTCGGGGGCTCTTTGGCTTTCTTCGTTTCTTGCACCGGCGGCGCGCTCTTCTCTTCCGGCGCCAGCGGCTCCGGCTTCGGCGCCGGCACGGGTTTAAGCGAAGTGCCGGCGCCGCCGCCCAGTTTCTCGCCCCCCATCAGGTCGACCGTATATACCGGCGGCGGTGTGTTTTTTGGATTAGGACCGAATATCGGGACGATCAGAACCACGGTGACAACGACAATGTGCGCGATGCCGGAGAGAATGACCCATTTCCATACGCGCGGCACGCCGTCGGAAGGCCCCTCGGGCCGCCCGAGATAGGGCATCGGCTTCAGCTGACTTTTCGCCATCAGCCTTCCTCTTGCTTCGGCGGGCGCGTCACCATACCCACCTTCTGAATCCCCGCTTCTTTAATTTCAGCGATCGCACGCATGACGATGCCGTACCGGACGTCCTGGTCCGCGCGCAAGATGACTTCCTTGTCCGGCTCGAGCTTGCGGATCGCGCGCAACTTCTGCCCCAGCTCTGTCGGCGACATTTGCGTATCGTTCAAGTAAATGCGTCCGTCCTTGTTGACGGATACGACGAGCTGCTCTTCTTTGCCGGCGATCGCCCCGGCGCGAGCCTGCGGCAGGTTCACCTGCACGCCCTGCTGGATGATCGGCGCGGTGACCATGAAGATCACCAGCAGCACCAGCATAACGTCGACGAGCGGCGTCACGTTGATCTGCGAAATCGTCGTTCCGCTTTGTTGTGACGAGGTATCGACAGCCATTCTACTCTCCTAAAGACTAGCGATTAGATCGCGCGGCGAGAGTGTTTCTTACAATCTTTTGACGCACGCTCGCCTCTATCGCTTCATTTTAGAAAATGACGCTCGGCGATGTTCAAAAATTCATGCGAAAAGTTGTCCATGTCGGCTGCGAGCTCCTTGATGCGCTGGACAAAATAATTATAAGCCATGAGCGCCGGTATCGCGGCCGCGAGGCCAGCGGCCGTGGCGATCAGCGCCTCCGCGATGCCCGGCGCGACGGCCTGAATGCTCGAGGAGTGCGTGGCGCTCAGCCCGCGAAACGCGTTCATGATGCCCCAAACCGTGCCGAAAAGACCGATGAAAGGCGTCGCGCTGGCGGTCGTGCCGAGGAACGTGAGCGATTTTTCCAGCTTCGTGATCTCGACGCTGGTTGCGCGCTTCATGGCGCGCGTCACGTTGTCGACGCCGCCCAGCTCCGTCGTGAGGGGCTCGCCGGCGGTTGCAAGCATTTCTTTTTTGCCGCGGGGAACCCGCAGCATCTCTTCGTAGCCGGCGCGGAACACCTGCGCGACCGGCCCTGCTTTCAAGTCGCGGCTCGCGTCGTGGATGGAGGCCAGGTTGCGGCTGTCCCAGAATATCTCGATGAACTTTTCCGATTCGCGCTTGGCGCGGCGCACCTGGTTGGATTTATAAAAGATAATGCCCCAGCTCAGCACGGAAAATAGAATGAGCAGGTAGAGCACACCCTGGACGAGCGGGCTGGCTCCTTGAACGAGATCCAAAATACCGTGTTGTTGGGGCACTGTGATGTCGCTCTGTGCCATGAGTTGGAGAAACGAAAGGTAGGGTATCGTGTGTCCAGGCATTCGTTGAATGTCCAGGCATTCGTTGAAAATCGATTATAACCGCTGTAATGAATCAAATAAAGTCCCGCCATCGTTTTTCTAACGCGAGGGGCGAGATTATATGATCCGCGACGTCACACAGCTCGATATCGACGGCAAGCGCGTTTTCGTGCGCGCCGATTTCAACGTGCCGATTGAAAACGGCGCGATTACCGAGATGCATCGGATCGAGAGCACGCTGCCGACGCTGCGCTACATTTCACCCAAAGCCAAAAAGTTGATCGTCGCCTCTCACCTCGGCCGCCCGGGCGGAAAAAAAAGTCCCGAGTGGAGCCTCGCGCCGGTGCGCGCCGCCCTGGAGAAGCTGCTCGGAAGCCCCGTCGTTCTCGCGCCGGACTGCGTCGGGCCGGAGGTCGAGGCGCTCGTTCGCGAAGCAGGTCCCAAAGTCGTGCTGCTGGAGAATGTCCGTTTTCACAAAGAGGAAGAGAAAAACGACCCCGAGTTCTCGAAGCGGCTCGCGGCGCTCGCCGACGTGTACGTCAACGACGCCTTCGGCGCGGCGCACCGGGCGCACGCTTCGACGGCGGGGATGGCGAAATTTTTCACCGAGAAGGGCGCCGGGCTGTTGCTTAAAAAAGAGCTCGACTATTTGGGACGGCTGCTCGGCAAGCCCGAGCGACCGTTTGCGGCGATCCTCGGCGGCGCGAAGGTTTCCGACAAGATCGGCGTGATCAACAATCTCATGCCCAAGATCGACAGCCTGCTGATCGGCGGCGGCATGGCTTATACGTTCTTGAAAGCCAAAGGCGTGTCGATCGGCCGCTCGCTCGTCGAAGAAGACCGCGTGGAGCTTGCGCGCGATCTCATCGGCAAAGCGAAACAAGCGAACATCGCGCTGCTGCTTCCGGTCGACCATGTGGCCGCCGAAGGCCGCGATAAGGACGCCGTCACGGTAGGCGAGAACATCCCGCCTAACCTCATGGGCCTCGACATCGGTCCTAAGACGATCCAGCTGTTCAGCGGCGCGATCAAGAAAGCGAAGATGATCCTCTGGAACGGACCCGTCGGGCTCTTCGAAGAAGAAAAATTCAGCGCCGGAACCAAGGCCGTCGCGCGCGCCGCGGCGGACAGCGGCGCGGTCACCGTCGTCGCCGGCGGCGATACCGTCGCGGCCGTCGAGCAAGCCGGCGTCGGCGAGCGCATCACGCATCTCTCGACCGGCGGCGGCGCGACGCTGGAATTCCTCGAAGGCAAGAAGCTTCCGGGCATCGAAGCGCTCGAGGTCGCCAGGTGACGCCGCTCGTCGTCGGCAACTGGAAGATGCACGGCACTCTCGCCGAGGCTTCTACCCTCGCGCGCGGGGTAGTCAACGGCGCGCGGGATGTTTCGGGCGTCGAGCTCGCGCTCGCGCCGCCTTTCACGGCGCTCCCAACGGTCGCCGCCATCACACGCGACAGCGCGGTCGCGCTTTCGGCGCAGAACGCCCATTGGGAGATGCGCGGCGCCTTCACCGGAGAGGTCAGCACGGAAATGCTCCGCGAGCTCGGCTGCCGTTACGTCATCCTCGGCCATTCCGAGCGCCGCCATATCTTCATGGAAACCGACGAGATGATCGCGAAAAAAGTGCCCGCGGCGATCGCCGCCGGCTTGCAGCCAATCCTCTGCGTCGGCGAGACGCTCGACGAGCGGCAGGCGGACAAGACCGATGCGGTCGTCTCGCGCCAGCTCACCTCCGCATTGAAGGGCCTGGACAAAGGTGTTATAAAATCCGTCTCGATCGCCTACGAGCCCGTGTGGGCGATCGGCACCGGCCATAACGCCACGCCGCGGCAAATCGAAGACGTGCATCGCGGCTTGCGGCGGCTGCTGGCTCAGCTCTGGAACCACGAACACGCCGGGAACTGCCGCATTCTCTACGGCGGGAGCGTCAAGCCTGAGAACGCGGGCGAGCTTGCGGGAGTCGCCGAGGTCAACGGATTCCTCGTCGGCGGCGCGAGCCTAAACGCCGACGGTTTTCTGAAAATCGCGAGGGCATTTAGAGAATGATATGATACTTGCAGTCACCATCCTTCACGTTATCGTCAGCATCGGCCTAATCCTGGTCGTGCTGTTGCAGACAGGCAAAGGCGCGGAGATGGGCGCCGTCTTCGGCGGCTCCAGCTCGACGATCTTCGGCAGCAGCGGCGCGGGAAATTTTCTCACGCGGCTCACGACCGGAATGGCGATCGTCTTTATGATCACCTCGCTGACGCTGGGATATTTCTCCGGCCGGCACTCGTCTACGAGTGTTTTCGATACGCGGAGCGAGTCCGCACCGGCAAGACAGTCGCAGCCGGCGCCCGGCGCGGCGCCGCAGGCGCTTCCCCCTCCGTCGGTTCCCGCGCCCGCTCAGCAGACACCCGCGCCGCAGCCGACGCCGGCACCGCAGAAGTAGAGATTTTATGCCTTCCATCGCGAGGATGGCGGAATTGGTAGACGCGCTAGTTTGAGGGGCTAGTGCCAGAAATGGCGTAGGGGTTCAAATCCCCTTCCTCGCACCATTCTTATCTTTATTTTCCCTGCACCGGAAATTACGGCTTGCCGCAAAGTTTCATTTGAACGGCGGCGTGTGTATCGGTAGAATCGCCGCGCAAACGCCATGCTCAGGGTCGGATATTATCTAAACTCCAACGCCATCGGCGGCCTCGAGCGCCACGTGCTCACATTGATCGAGCGTCTCCGAGGCGTTCACCACATCGAAGTCTTCTGCGACGACGTTCCCGGTGTCGAATCCTTCCGCGAAGACCTCCGAGCGATCGATATCGCGCCCCGTATGATGCGCGCGCACGCGGGCTCGACGCGCGGAGTCGTCGGGCCGATGATGGCCGGCCTACCAGTTGCGCTCGCGGCCTGGAATGCCTTTAAAGCGGCGCGGCTCGATCTCGTCCATTTCCACGCCGGCCAGCTGGGATTCATGTACGCGCCGGTAATGGCGGCCTGCGCCGCAGGCATTGCTACGCGTATTTTGACGCTGCACAATCCGATCTTCCGCCATTCCGGGCTCCGCCGAAGCGTGGATGCCTGGATACTTCGACGCTTCAGCCAAATCGTAACGGTATCCGAGTACATGAAAAGCGAGCTGGTGCAGAAAAAAGGCGTCGCACCGGAGCGAATATCCGTCATCCCTAACGGGATCGAACCAGGAGAATTCGAAACCATTCTAACGAGCCGGCAAGCGCTTGCCGAGCTAGGCCTTGAGGAGAACACCACGGCTGTCGGCCTCGTCGGCCGCCTACACCACCTCAAGGGCGCGGATCTTTTAATCGAGGCGATTCCTCGCGTCCTCGCCGCCGAGCCCGGCGTAAAATTCGTCTTGATCGGCGCCGGACCCGAAGAGCAGTCGCTGCGAGAGCTCGCCGAAAAAAGACGCGTGTCCGGCGCCGTTCGTTTCGCCGGATACCGCCGCGACGCGCGCCGGCTGATGCCCGCGTTCAAAATCGTCGTCCTCCCTTCGAGGGACGAGGCGCAATCGATCAGCCTGCTGGAGGCGATGGCTTGCCGCAAGCCGGTCGTCGCCGCCGCCGTGGGCGGCGTGCCGGAAGTCGTCGACCACGGAGTCACCGGCCTGCTTTATCCCGCAGGCAATATCGACGCGCTCGCCGAAGCTCTCCTGACCTTGTTACACGACGGCGCGAGAAGACAAGCGATGGGCGAAGCGGGCCGGCAGCGGGTCGCCGATCGATTCTCCCGGCAAACGATGCTGCGCGAGACCTCTGCCCTTTATGAAGCTCCCGCTGGACGGACATCTCTCCAGCCAGCCTCCGGAACCGACGCATGAGTCGGTGGCTGCAATCAGCCTAACATGAATCGACGGGCGCTTTTGCCACGGCTGCTCGTTGTCATCGACGCGCTGACGGTAACCGCCGCCTTCGTCGCATCGTATTATCTACGGCGGCTAATTCCTCACATGGGATTCCGACCCCTCGGTCCCATCGACCACTACCTGTGGATCCTTCTCGCGACGATTCCCATCTGGTGGTTCCTTCTTTTTATCAACGGCGCCTACCAAGCGAAGGTGGAAAGCCCGCTGCGGATCATTCGCGTTTCACTGATCGTGGGCCTCGGCGGTCTGCTGGCGCTCGCGCTGCTCTTGTTTCTGATCAAATTCGCAACATTCAACCGCAGTCTGCTGGTGCTCTTCGTCGGCGTCGAGACGGCGCTGCTCGTCGTCACGCGCATCGCCTTCACCGCCTGGCTCGCGCTCTCCCGCCGCACGGGAAGAACCGAGCGGCACGCGCTCGTCGTTACCGCGGACGGCGCGGACTCGCGCCGCGAGACGGCGCTTCTGCTCGAGCGCATGCGCGAGAACCCGAGCGACGGCGTCGCACCCATCGGCGTTTTGACGTTCGGCGCGCCGGCCGATAGGGATATCGCCGCCGGTCTGCAGATTCACGCAAGCGTGGAGAATCTGGCCGATCTGCTCCATCAGCAAGTCGTCGACGAGGTCTATTTCGTCGTACCGCCGGCGATGCTCGAGCAGGTGAGCGACTATTTGAAATTGTGCGAGGAGATGGGGGTGGAAGGGAAAGTGCTGGCCCGGCTCTACCGGCCCGCGCTCGCGCGGCCGTATCTCGAAGTCTCCTACGACATGCCGTTTTTTTCCTTTGCGCCGACGCCTCTCTACGTCGGCCAGCGCTACACGAAATCGGTGCTCGACTTTTTCGGCGCGCTTGCGCTGGTCGCCGTGTTCGCACTGCCGATGGTGCTCATCGCGATGGTCGTCAAGCTCTCTTCGCGCGGGCCGGTGCTCTTCCGGCAGGAGCGCGGCGGCCTGCACGGCCGGCGCTTCTCGATGCAGAAGTTTCGCACCATGGTCGCCGGCGCGGAGAGCCTCAAGGCGGAGCTGGCCGTACGGAATCAGATGTCGGGGCCTGTGTTCAAGCTGGCGGAAGATCCGCGCGTAACGCCGATCGGCAAATGGCTCCGGCGCACGAGCCTCGACGAGCTGCCGCAGCTCATCAATGTGCTCAAAGGCGACATGAGTCTGGTCGGCCCGAGACCGCTGCCGCTGGCGGAAAGCGCCGCGATTCAAGGGCCGCTCAGGCGCCGCTTCTCCATGAAGCCGGGCATGACGGGACTTTGGCAGGCGAGCGGCAGAAGCAGCGTCGACTTCGAGGAGTGGATGCGCCTCGACCTCGACTACGTGGATAATTGGTCGCTGCGTCTGGACGCGCAGATTTTGCTGCGCACCGTCATCGCCGTGCTGTCACGCAAAGGCGCGCATTAGACGCGCCGGTCGAGTTTCTCCAAATAGCCGACGATATTGTCGACCGACGCGGTGATGCGCGCCAAGGGCGCGTCCTCGGGAATCGAGATCTGAAATTCGTTTTCCAGCGCGACGACGACCTCTAGCATTTTCAGCGACTCGAGATTCAAGCGCGTGCGGTCGAGGTCCGCCCCGGGTCCGAGCACGCGCCGGAGAATCTGCACGACCCGCTCTCTCATCGGCGCCGGCATTCAATTCTCCACGCGGCCGCGGCGAGGTTTGCCGGTCGCCGTCTTCGGAATATCGCTCACGAACTCGACACCGCGCAGCATGAAAAAGACGTTTTGCCCGTCGTTCGCGAAGTCGAGAATCTCCCTCTCGGTCGCTTTCATACCGCTCCGCACCTTTATTTTCGCGCGCGGCGCTTCGCCGAAGCGCGCGTCGGGCGCGCCGTAGACAACCGCCTCCTCCACCGCCGGGTGTCGAAGAAGAATTTCTTCGAGCCGCTGGGGATGAACCTTTACGCCCGCGACATTGATCATGTCCGTCGTCCGGCCGACGATCCAATAGTAACCGTCGGCATCGCGCCGCGCTAGGTCGCTCGTCCTGAACCATCCGTTTTCCAGGACCTCGTCCTTCGGCCGCCACGGTTTATAATACGCGTCGAAAAGCCCCGGCCCGCGCACCAGCAGTTCTCCCACAGCCTCGGGGCCGCAAGCGCCCTCCGGCACGCCTTCGAGCTTGAACTCGTATCCCCCCGTTGGCCGGCCGACCGAGCCGCGCTTCGAGATGTCCTCGTTCCAATTCGAGCTCGCGCGCGCGCATTCGCCGGAGCCGTAGTACTGAACGACTTCCCTCCCGAAGCGGCGGCGAAACGCTTCGGCCGTCGACAGCGGGAGCGCAGCGCTCGTGCTGACGAAGTGTTTAACATTCCGCAAATCCTCCGCCGAGAGCGACTTCTCGGTCACCATCATTGTATACGTGAGCGGCGCGGCGTAGATCTGCGCGATCCGGTGCCGGCGCAAGAGTTCGGCCAGCGACCCTGTATCGGTCGCGCCCGCGAGGATCATGCACGAGCCCATGGACACGAAAAGCACCGGGCTGACAAAATTCATCGTGAGCGGCTGCATCCACAATACGGTCCCACCCTCCGCGATCGGCAGATCGGAGCGCTGCGCGCGCACGCGCTCCAGAAGCGTGCGATGCGATATGACGATGCCTTTTGCCGTCGCCGTCGTGCCGGAACTGAAGCGAATGATCGCCGGGTCGAGCTTCAGCAGTCGCTCTCGCTCGGCGGACGAAGTTGCGGCATGAGCGCAAACGGCCAAGCCGGAGCGTCCGATGGCGCTCAAAGGCCGCCGCTCGTAGCCTGATGGCAGCGACGGTTCGAGCTTCGCATCGAAGCAGAGAGCATCGAGCTCGATCTCCTCGGCCAAGCGCGCAACCTCCGCGGCGCTGAGCGCCGCCGGCATGGGCACGGTGATCGCCCGCAATCGGTGCGCGGCAAAAAAAGCGACGACGAATTCCGCGCAGTTGGGAAACAGCAGCCCTAGTTTATCGCCGGGCTTCACGCCCGCCGACTGGAATTCGCCCGCGACGGCTTCGACGGCGGCGTGAAGCTCGCCGTAGCGCAGACTGCGATCGCCGTCGACGATGACGACTGTTTCAGGCCATTGCTTTGCGGATTCGGCGAGGACGGAATAGACATTCATAGGGAGAACTTCGGAAAGGCCTTCCAGACACGTTACAAGAATCGCACAGATTTGCAAATTAGCGGCCCGCTTGATAAGCGCCTGTAAAATCATGGAGCTTTCTTCAAACCGTTTTCGGGCGAAGCTGAGCTTCTATAGAGATC
>DATFWH010000002.1:0-5303 GCA_035259465.1 Binatia bacterium | reverse complement strand
CCAGCGCTCATGGATCATTTTCATGATATTGAGATTTCGCCGGGTACAGCAGCAATTCTCAGCCTCGGTTGAGCGCAGTGATTATAATCAGCGGCATAGCAGATTACAAAAACGAGTTGCGTATGCCCGGGATGACACTCTTCTATCCCGAGTCTTCGGGTCGAAGGATGAACGGCTTTCGTGCGTCCGACACTGCCTGTGGATAAATCCGGATTCTTACAGTTGCACGTCTTCAGAACCGCGAGAGCGTATTCAAAAGTAGCACCGCGTTTTGTAAAATTTTCTTGACACGCGCGTGCGCGCGGACTTACGTTGCGGCATGCAGGTGAAAATTCGGCTCGATCCGAAATCCTGGGAGCAGCTGCTCGATCACCTGCCGCGCTCGCCTGCCCGCGTCGTCGTTAAAAACGCCGCCGAAGTGTATTCGACGCGTCCCCACCCGCATAAGATGCGGCTCGTGACCTGCGACGTGATGACGGCGACCTCCCTTCTGGGATGGGCGGTAGCCTATTGCCCGGACGCGGTCCCGGAAATCTGGGAAAGCGTCCGCCTGGCGACCCCGACGAAAAAACGCATTCCTCTTTCCCGAAGGCGTCGGATAACCCCGTCCGGGAGTTCTTAGAGCGAGCCATCCGGCGCGCTCTTCGAAGCGTCCGCCGGGCATCGTCACACCGCCGGCCCCTTTACTTTTCGCTCCTCAAAGTCGAAAATCCTCCACGAATTAGGCTATAAGGTGAACGATGACTCGTCTGCCGCTCGAAAACCTCGACGTTGACGCGGCCTTGCGCACGATCGCGGAGGGCACCGCGACCGCGACCGGCGCGGAATTTTTCAAGGCGCTGGTGAAGAATCTCGCGTCCGCGCTCGGCACGCACGGCGCCTGGGTGACGGAATATTTCCCGGAGTCGCGGCGCCTGCGGGCGCTGGCTTTCTGGATGGGCGATCAGTGGCTGGAGGACTGGGAGATGGTGATGGACGGGACGCCGTGCGAGCAGGTGATCACCCAGCGCTGCCTGATCCATATCCCCGACAATGTGCTTGAGCTCTACAAAGCAGGAGCCGACATGAAAGCGATCGGCGTGGCGAGCTACATGGGTGTGCCGCTCCTCGATCTCGATGGAAAAATCCTCGGCCACTTGGCGGTTCTCGATACGCGCCCGATGCCGGCCGAGCCGCGGGCGGAGGCGCTGTTTCAAATCTTCGCCGCCCGGGCGGCGGCCGAGATGCGCCGCCTGGGCGCGGAGGCGCAAGTGCGCGAGCGCGAGCGCAAGCTCGGACGCCTGGTCGGCTCCGCCATGGACGCCATCGTCGAACTGGACCAGGACCTCAAGATCAACCAGATGAACCCGGCGGCGGAGAAAATTTTCGGCTGCGCCGCCGGCGAGGTCGCGGGCAAGAGCTTTACGCTTTTGCTCACGCCGGACGCGCGCGAGAAGCTCGCCCGCCTGGTCGTCGAGCTCGACACGCGCCCCGAAGGGCAGCGCTCGATATGGATCGCGGGCGGCCTGTCGGCGACAACGCGCGGGGGCGAAAGCTTCCAGGCCGAGGCGACGCTGTCGCGCTTCGACGCCGAGCGGCGCCCCTTTTACACGCTGATCCTGAGGAACGTCGACGAACGGCTCGAAGCCGAGCGGAAAATCCGCTCGCTCACGGTCGAGGCCGAGTATCTGCGCGAGGAGATCGGCACGCTCACCGGGTCAGACGAGATCGTCGGCCGCAGCAAGCCGGTGCTGAAAGTCTTGCACAACGTGAAGCAGGTTGCCGCGACCGGCGCCACCGTGCTGATCCTGGGCGAGACCGGAACCGGCAAGGAGCTCATCGCGCGCGCGGTTCACGCGGCGAGCGGGCGCAGCGGCAAGCCGCTCGTCAAGGTTAACTGCGCGGCGATTCCCGCCGCGCTCATGGAGAGCGAGTTCTTCGGCCACGAGCAGGGCGCGTTCACCGGCGCGACCAAAAGGCGCGAAGGACGCTTCGCGCTGGCCGACGGCGGCACGATCTTTCTCGACGAGATCGGTGATCTCCCGCTCGATCTGCAGGCGAAGCTGCTGCGCGTGCTTCAAGAAGGCGAATTCGAGCCCGTCGGCAGCTCGCAGACGCGCAAGGTCGACGCGCGCGTGATCGCCGCCACCAACCGCGACCTCTCCGAGGAGATGCGCGAGGGCAAATTCCGCGAGGACTTATTCTACCGCCTGAATGTTTTTCCCATCCGCCTGCCGGCGCTGCGCGAGCGGCCGGAAGACATCGCCCCTCTGGCATCGGCCTTCGCGCGCCGCTTCGCCCATCGCCTGGGCCGGGCGATTAAGCCGCTATCCGACGATTGCGTCGCGCGCCTCAAGGCTTACAGCTGGCCGGGGAACGTGCGCGAGCTCGAGAACATCATGGAGCGCGCGGTGATCACCTGCCGCGACGGCTGTCTCGATCTCGCCAGGGCGCTCCCGGAAGGCGCGTCGGCGCCCGCCGCCGTGCCGCTGTCCGCAGATTCCACCCCGGCGCGCGTGAGAACCGCAAAAGAGCTGGAACAGCTCGAGCGCGACAATTTGATCGCGGCATTGGAAGCCAGCGATTGGAAAATCGCCGGCGAGCGCGGCGCGGCGCAGCTCCTCGGCGTCAAGCCCACCACTCTCAGCTCCCGCATGAAAGCGCTCGGCATCGAGCGCAAGCGCTAGCCCCGTCCTTTCTCTCACGAATTCTCGTAGTCAACGCTGACGCAATCTCGTCATCGACGAATTCTCGTGAGCCGATTTCGCGCCGCCGCAGTCCTCAAGTCATGGAATTTTCGCTAGAATCGGCGCGAGCGCGCTCTGGCACGGTTCGCGCAATAGCGCACAAGCTGACCAACGCAAACAAAAATTCCGGAGGGCCAACCATGCAACACAACTACAGTTATCAGGATGTGCTCGAAACATCCGAGCGAATCCACTGGCGCGTGGAAGAGATCATCGGCGGCGAGAAGCGGCTGGACTTCAAAAAGGCGTTCATGCCGGAGTCGCTGGCGCAGGTCGGCGGGCTCGGATTTCTCGCCGACGAGGAGAAGCGGATCATGAATCAGATCCGCGGCCACGAATATCTCTCGATGTTCGGCCTGGTGGAGGAGGCCATTCTTCCCTATGCGATCGACCACGCCCGGGAGCAGCTCTCGGGCGACGACTACCGCGTGCGCGCCCTGCTCGGCTTCGCCGGCGAGGAAGCGAAGCACATGCACCTGTTCAAGATCTTTCGCCGCGAATTCGAGGCCGGCTTCGGCAGCCCGTGCGGGTTCATCGGACCGGCCGAGGACATTAAAAAATTCATCCTGTCGCACAGCCCGCTGGGCGTCGCGGTCGCGGTACTGCACATCGAATGGATCACGCTCAAGCACTACACCGAGGGCGTCCGGGACAATCAGGAGCTGGACCCGCAGTTCAAGAGCCTGCTCAAGCATCACTGGCTGGAGGAGTCGCAGCACGCCAAGATCGATACCCTGATCGTCGAAGAACTCGCCGCGCGCGCCTCGAAGAAAGAAATCGACCTGGCGTTCGAAGAATACGGCGACATCGTCCGGTTTCTCGACGGAGGCGTCAAGCAACAGGCCGAGCTCGACGTCGAGGCGTTCGTGACGGCGACCGGAAAAAAATTATCCGAGCCGGAGCGCCGGTCGATGACGGACTCGACGCTCAAAGGGATGCGCTGGACCTATCTGGGAACCGGCATGACACATCCGAACTTTCTCGCCACGGTGGAAAAAATCAAGCCTGAGGCGAGAAAACAGATCGAGGCGATGGCGCCGTCGTTGTGCTAGAGGAAAACAATCAGGATCAATCACGAAGGAGGAACTTATATGTCTGCACAGGAAGCAAAAAAAATCGGCACAGTGAACGGACTCGACGTGGACGCGCTTTTCGCGATCGTCGAGGAGATCAAAAACGAGCCCAAGAAAGGCCTCGTCGAGTTCAAAGTCAAAACGCGATGGCGCAGGCAGGCGCGCACCGAAGCGGCGGTCGAGTCGTTGAAGCTCGGCGGCCGCGAGGTCAAGCGGCGCTTTACGATCGCAGCGGACGAGCCTTACGAGCTGTTGGGCGGGAACAGCGCCCCGAATCCGCAGGAGCTGCTCATGGCGGCGCTGAACGCTTGCATCTCGGTCGGTTATGCGGCCGGCGCGGCCGTCCACGGCATCACGCTGAGCAAGCTTGAGATCGAGACGCAGGGCCAGCTCGATCTGCGCGGCTTTCTCGGCATCGACCCCGCCGTCAAGCCCGGCTACGAATCGCTTCAGTACGTCGTCCGCATCGCAGGCAACGGGACGCCGGAGCAGTTCCGTGAGATTCACGAGAACGTGATGAAAACCTCGCCGAACTATTTCAACCTTTCCCGCCCCGTGCGGCTCGACGCGAAGCTCGAGGTCGAGAGCTGAAGCGTAAAAACAACATCCGCACCCCGTCCTTTCCCTGAGCAGGGAGAGGACGGGGTGAAGGATCATTTACTCCTTCTCGCCGCTCACCGTCGAGCTTTTCTCCGCGCGCGCGTTCATCTATAATGCTTCGGCATGAAAGCCGAAACTAAAACGGCGCCTTCCGCCGTTGTCGAAGAGCTCGACCGCGCGTTGGCGAAAAAATGGCTCTCCGGCATCTGGCGCCTGCCGCGCGGCGAGCGCCCGAAGGACCCCAAGACGACCGTCCAGCCCTATTTATGGAAGTGGACCGACATTTACGACGGTCTGCTCCAAGCGCGCGAGAAGATCGGCATTCAGCAGGGCAACGTCGAGCGGCGCGTCATCCGCCTCGTCAATCCCGGATTGGAAAAATCCGAGATGACGACGCACACGATGCTCATGTCTTTCCAGCTCATCCAGCCGGGCGAGGTCGCGCCGGCGCACCGGCACACGATGGCGGCGATCCGCTTCATCCTCAAAGGGCGCGGCGGCTACACGACGGTCGACGGCCACCGCATGATGATGGAGGCCGGCGATTTGATATTGACGCCGCAGTGGACGTGGCACGAGCACGCGCACGAGGGCAGCGAGCCGATGGTGTGGATCGACGGCCTCGACGTGCCGTTCGTCAACGCGCTCCAGGTCATCTCGTTCGAGCCCTACAAAGTCGATGGGAAAGAGAAGCGCCTCGACGTCACGAGCACCTCCGACGATCAGTCGTACAGCCTTACGCGCGCAATCGGTTCTAACGACGCGGAGGCTGGGCGCCCGCTGCACTACCGCTGGCGCGATTCGTATCCGGCGCTCAAGCGCCTCGCCGAGCAGTCGCCCGATCCGTACGACGCCGCCGCGCTCGAATATGTCAACCCGCTCACCGGCGGGGCGACGCTGCCGA
>DATFWH010000001.1:0-2045 GCA_035259465.1 Binatia bacterium | reverse complement strand
CAAAGCCGGGAGAAAGCGGTCGCCGCGGGATGCGACGCATTCGAGCTGAAGCCGATCGACTTCGAGGGGCTGGTCGGGAGAATCCAGACTCTCCTCGGCCGGAGCGCGAAGCCGTGAGAGAAGCTGGAGAGCGCGGACAGCGAAGGGGAATTCCGGATGCCGAAGATCCTTCTGGTAGAGGATAATGAGATCAACCGCGACATGCTGTCGCGCCGGCTCGAACGGCGCGGCTACCAAGTCGCCATCGCCGTGGACGGCGAACAAGGCGTGTCGATGGCAGGATTGGAGGCTCCCGACGTGATCTTGATGGACATGAGTTTGCCCGTGTTGGACGGATGGGAAGCGGCGCGCCGCTTGAAATCGACGCCCGAGACTCGATCCATTCCCATCATCGCGCTTACCGCCCATGCGATGGTGGGAGATCGGGAAAAAGCGATCGAATCGGGATGCGACGACTACGATACCAAGCCCGTCGACTTTCAGCGCTTGGTGGGTAAGATCGAGACTATCCTGGCCAAGGCCACGCCGTCATGAGCGACAAGACCGCGCCCGAGAAAGAGCCGACGACAGGCGAGCACAAGGAGAACGAAGACCTTTCTCCCGCCAATGTGCGCCATACCTTGCGGACGCCGCTGAACCACATCATCGGGTACAGCGAGATGCTGCTCGAGGAGGCGGGCGACCGCGGCCTCGAAGAGTTTACCGCCGACCTGCAAAAAATTCACAAAGCTGGCAAGCAGCTGCTCGGCTTTATCAATGAATTTTTCGAGCGAACGACCGCGCCCGACCAGGCCGCCGCCTATGGTTCGAAGACCGCCGCCCCGCCTGCCGACAGTCTTTTTCGCGAATCGAGACCGGATGCGCGGTCCGCTTCCGTATCTCGTCCTCCGCCGCAGGGGCGTATCCTCGTTGTCGACGATAATGAGAGCAATCGCGATATGCTTTCCCGCCGTCTTCAACACGAAGGCTACGACGTTTGCGTCGCCGGCAGCGGCCATGAAGCCCTGACACTGCTCGGCGCGCAATCGATCGATCTCGTGCTGCTCGATGTCATGATGCCGGAGATGGACGGCTGCGAGGTGCTGGTTAAACTAAAAGAAGACGGCAGATGGCGCGACCTTCCCGTCATCATGATTTCAGCCCTCGATGAGATCGCGAGCGTCGTGCGATGCATCGAGCGCGGCGCGGAGGATTATTTGCCCAAGCCGTTTGATCCGGTGCTTTTGCGCGCCAGGATCGGCGCCTGCTTGGAAAAGAAACGACTCCGCGACCAGGAGATTTCTTATTTGCGGGACGTCGGCGACGTCACTCGCGCGGCCGCGGCCGTCGAAGCGGGCCAATTTGCCACCGAAATGTTAGGCGATGTCGGCAAGCGTCCAGATGAATTGGGACAACTCGCCAGAGTCTTCGAGCGCATGGCGCGCGAGATCGCGGCGCGCGAGGAGCAGCTGAAGCGGCAGATACAAGTTCTGAGCATCGAAATCGATCAGGCTAAAAAGGCCCATCAGGTGTCGGAGATTACCGAAACCGAATATTTTCAGGACCTGCGGAAGAGAGCGAAAGAGCTCCGGCTGAGGTAATCCGGTCAGCGCAAAGTTTGAGCACCCGCTCGAGCTTTAGGCGGCGACACGTTTCACGCGGACAGCGCTTCCGCGAAGACAATCTGTAGTAGGCAGGCGTCTCCGCTGATCGGCACCAGAGCCTTCCCGCCGGAGAGTTTAAGGTCGAACCGTTTGGCCTCGCCTCCGCACTGGAGCTCCATGATTGCAGGCAGGCTCTGGGAAGAGCCGTCGGGAGTGACGGTGTGAACCCACACCTTCAGCTCGCGAGCGCCGGTAGCGGGCAAATGAAATGTAACCGAACGTAAATCATCGAGCGCCGGCACTTCACCGGCCGCGCCGCGTTTTTTTTCTTCTCGAGCGGCGTAGCTCATCTGCACTTCCGCCGCGGCCGGTTCGCCGTTGGCGGTGACAGCGAACATAGCTCGCCTCTTGTCCCGCTGCCGCGACTCTTCCTTGAGCTCCACGACAATGCGGCGGTTGAAA